>JAUHYS010000079.1 GCA_030426445.1 bacterium | reverse complement strand
TTTTGCCGAAGGGGCCCCCTGGACTGCCATGCCGCAAGAGCATCCACTCGGTGAGGCCAAACCACTTTTTCCCCGGATTGAAGCAAAAGAAAGCTAATGATTCAAAGCCACATAATATTCGCGCTAAAGAAGAAACTGTGTTAGAAAAAAAGCTTCATGGATTTAACAAAGGATCAAGAGAGCTTTTCAATAGAAGAAAGCGCAGAACAGATTGCGATCTGTTTAAAAGAGCTGACTTTAATTGGGCGTCTCATTTTTAATGAACTTCAAGAAATGGTCGTTTCTTTGCGTTCCGGAAGAGCCCCGATTAAACTTAATCTCCCCGATCGACTAGAAAATATCAAAACAACGCTCCAAGCCTTTGAAGAACCCCTCACTTTACTTGAAACGACTTTTCAAACTTACCTTGAGTGGAAAAAATTGCCTCAAATTTCAAGCCAGGCACCAAGCCCCGAACTTTCTGAACTCATGAATGAAATCAATCATGTGGAACAAGAATGGGAGAACTGGCTGGCATTTTTCCAGCATAGCAAAACCATGCTTTCCCGATTAGGGCTCCTGGCTGATGCCGAACGCCTCAGTGCTGGGGGATGGGCCTCCATCCTGGATGTCTGGGAAGAGCTTGAACAACTGGCCGCGGGCACGGCTCACATCGAAGAGGTCACACTCTGATTTTCGTACTCTGCGTTCGATTTTCATACCCTTCAAAGTCTATTTTTTGCTTATCCCTTAACGCCCGATCTTTTTTTAGAAACAAAAAAATAATCTAACTATTTAAATTTATTGAATAATATTTTTTTCTATCAAGTTATCAGCGGTGTAAAACAACTTGGCACTAGACTTGCTTTTAAACTCCTTCAACAAACGTGAACCTTCACGAAAACGTAAAAAATCAACCTTAAAGGAGTTTAAAATGAAAAAATTAATCAAAGTTGCAATCAGTTTATTGGCCCTTTTTTTGAGCTTTAGTTTTGCTTCACTTCAGGCCAAGACTTTTGAAGGCACCCTCAACGTCAATACCGCCACAGCTGAAGAGCTAATGCAATTGCCTGGCATCGGCAAAGTCAAAGCCCAACAAATTATCGAAACCAGAAAAGAGCAACCTTTCGCATCCTTGGAGGATCTCAAAAAAGTGAAAGGAATCGGAGACAAGCGCCTGGAATCTTTAAAACCCTATTTGGTGATTTCAGGAAACTCCAGCACTCCCGCTCCAGCGACTAAAAACAGCCCCCCTCAAGAAAACAAAAAAGTTTCCACTCAAAACTAACCATCCTGTCAGCGGTGGCGAGCTAGTCTCGCCTCCGCTTTTCTTCTCTTAAATAGATTTTCTTTCTTTTTTATTCACTCATTGAAAATTTTATTATAAAATTGTACCATCTTAAACCTTTCGATGTTATAAAATCGTAATTATGATAGACTCAAGCAGTCATCAGATTTAAATTGCAAAAAGCACTTCAAAAAAACGGGAGTCGTTCACATATGAAAAAATATTTAAAATCGATCCTTCTTCCTCTTTTGTTAGTTTTTAGCGTTTTTTCAAGCTTAGGTTGTGGAAGCAACAACATCATGGACGAATTAGTCCAAGACGGACGCTTTAAGACCTTAATCCAGACTTTACAAATAAGCGGTTTAGACCAAACCTTACGCAATGATGGGCCCTTCACGGTTTTTGCACCCACAGACTCTGCCTTTCAAGCAGTTGGACAAGAAACTCTAGACGATTTATTAAATGACTCTGAAAAATTAACTGAAGTACTAAAAGTCCATGTTGTCAGCGGAGAATTTAGCTCGGCTGATCTCATTGATATCGCCATGACAGATGGTTTTTTGATTTCTTTAGAAGGGACTCAGCTTAATATTAGCTATGATGGAACCACCCTATCTGTAAATGAAGTCACGATTATTGACGAAGATATCGATGCTGACAATGGAGTCATTCATGTAATTAATCAGGTGATTCTATAAAAAACCGCTCATGGGCTCTTAAATTTCGAAAAAGCTTACTTCATTGGTATCGCCAAAATGCTCGCAAGCTTCCTTGGCGACAAAGCCAAGACCCCTACGCAATCTGGGTCAGCGAAATCATGCTGCAACAGACCCAGGTAAAGACGGTCATTCCCTTTTATCAAAATTTTTTACGCCGCTTTCCCCGCTTGCAGGACCTGGCTCAGGCAACAGAAAGCGAAGTCTTAGCCCACTGGTCAGGGCTGGGATATTACCGCAGGGCAAAGCTGCTTCACCAGGGAGCCCAGTGGATTGATAAAAATCACCAAGGAAAACTCCCCCACGATGTCGAGCGGCTTAAAAAAATTCCTGGAATTGGCCCTTATACGGCAGGAGCGATTGCTTCCATTGCCTTTAATCAGCCTAGCCCACTTGTCGACGGTAATGTGATTCGGGTTTTTTCCCGGCTCTTTTGCTATGCGGGAAATCCCAAATCTAAGGACTTCATTCAAAAAATCTGGGAACAGGCTTCCACTCTGGTCGACCCAGAACAACCCGGAGATTTTAACCAAGCCCTGATGGAGTTAGGTGCAACGGTCTGCCGTAAATACCTGCCCTCATGCCAACGCTGCCCGGTTCAAAGCCAATGTTTAAGTTTTCAAAAAAATTGTGTGGATCAATTTCCCGAAACTCCCCCAAGTCAAAAAACCATTAAACTATGGAGAAGTGTCGCGATTTGTGAAAACAAAAAACGCATTTTGCTGGTCAAACGCCATCAACCGCGCTGGTTTCACGGTATGTGGGAACTTCCACATGATTATTGCCATGGAGAAGAAGCCGCCTTGTGCACTTTAAGTGACATGCTGAAAAAACAGCTTAAAAGTAAAACAACGCACTCTGTCAAAGTAGGAAGCTCCACACACCACATCACCCACCACCGCATTGAATCTCTAGCCTGGAGGGTACAAATTAGCTCACCTCAACCTTGTGAAAAAACTTACCAAAGCTTTGATTTTTTTGAGCCAAAAGAGCTGGATGGACTTCCACTACCCAACTTTGAAAGAAAAGTGCTTCAAAAAGCCAAGATTTTGTAGTATGTGCTCTTACCCGTTGATGTTAAAAAATATGTTTTAAAACTTATTAAAGAGACATGACGTTGAATAAGTCATCGGGTTTCAAACAAGCGCACTCCCCTAATTTAGTAGAGATAGCGAAAAGTAGCATGACAAAAAACACTCAAAATAGAGTTTTTCAATCCTTACTCAACGGCCATTGCGCTGAGTTTACTTTTTTAGATAAAAAGAAGCCCGCCTCTGCTGATGCAGGCATCGAGGCTTCTTTAATGGCTTTCTCTGAAATTGAAGAAATTTGTCATGAGATTCCGCAAAGCTCTCAACCCAGCCATCAAAGCTCCCAGTCAGCCCCAAAGGACCGTGTTAGCACTTCACCCAATCATCAACTGGAAAAAATCCGCAGAGGACGCAGTTAAAAAGTTTAAAAACCAGTCTGTCTAATAATGAAAACCACTGCGTCTAACATGCACCATGGGTTCACCCTTTTCTTTGAGACCCCCGTCTACCACCTCGACCAAATATAAATCATGGTCACCGGCAGCCACTTTATTTTTAACTTCTAGAACCAGAAAGGCACGACTTTCTTGTAATAAAGGGAGCCCCGAGTCGTGTTCTTCGATGACCAAACCTGTAAAGGGGTCTTCACCGGGTTTAACGCCTTTCCCAAAATGGGCCAAAACTTCTTTTTGATCATCGCACAGTAAATTTAAAGCAAATTTCTTAGTTTGGTCGATGACCTTTTGGATCGGCCGATCCCTTTTGACGGCGACACTCAACATGGGAGGTTCAAAACTGGTTTGTTGAAACCATGAAGCCAAAAGCGCTTCTTTGTCGTCTTCCTGCCGAGCTGTTAAAATAGCAATCCCGCTAACTACGCGGCCTAAGCTTTTTCCGATGTTTTCTTTATTTGCAGTCATGATTTTCCTCCAAAATAAAACTATAATGACTATAATGATATTCTAAATTTCATGTATTCTCTCATGCTTTATTGTGTTTATCAAAACAATTTCCTTACTTTCTTTTTGCGTGGCCAAAAAGAAAGTAACAAAGAAAAAGGCCACCCCCGAATAAAATACCTAAATCCTTATTCACTTTCGCCCAAACCCGCAAACTCACCCCGATTTCATCGGGGTTCAAACAGTGCGTGTTTGTTAGCTTCGTTCATGCCGGATTTGACGGTATTTTTTCGAAGGGGGTATCCGTCAAACAAATATTTTAATGGTTCCCCCTCTTAAGATTAAGAGGGGGTTAGGGGGCGTTTGAATTTCAATTTTATTTTACACAATAGATCAAACTTTTGGTCTAGCAAAAACAAAATAGATCTATTAAACAAAAAAATATGATGAACGAAAAACTTTTCAAGCAATATAAAAAATCTCAACAAGAATATATTCTCACCGACCTTTCCACAGAGGAAGACGTGTTAAAACTAAGCGGTCCAGAGAGTAAAAAATTTCTCAATGCTTATAATACCCAAGATATTTTAAAACTCAATCCTTTAGATGCGGCCTATGGAGCTTTCCTCAATCAAAAAGGCAAACTCATTACAGATGCCTGGATCTTAAAAAATACCGATGAGTTTTTTTTGTTTCTTCCCAAAGGCTATGAAAAAAAACTCCTTCAGCATTTAGATATTTTTCTCAACTTTGCAGAAGCTGAACTCACCCCGCTGCAATCGGACTACCGTCACCTCGCCTGCGCAGGCCCTCAAGCCCAAGCCTGCTTAGAAAATTACTTTGAGCAAAAATTAAACGAAAACACCCTCCAGAAAATCTCTTTTAAAAAAGAAGAAATCTTTATTTTTACCACAGAGCGTTTGGGTCAACTCGCGTATGAAATCTTTGTTTTGACGGATACTCAAAATACCCTCTTAGAATTATTGCAAAGTCAATCTGAGTCAGTAGCAGAAAAAGATCTTCTTGAAATTTTACGCATCGAAGCAGGCTACCCCAAAATGGGGATCGACATGGACGAAAATAACCTGGTTGCCGAAGTTGGCTTGGACAAACGCGCTACTAGTTTTAATAAGGGTTGTTATCTCGGCCAGGAAACCACCGCTCGCGTTCAGAGTATTGGTAAAGTCAATCGGCAACTTGCCCGTTTTGAAATGCTTCAACCTTATGAAGGCCCACTGCCCTCACCCATCTACTCTTCCGAAGGAAAGGAAATCGGCCTGTTGACTTCTCTGAGCTATTCTCCTAGGTTTGAAAAAACCATAGGCCTTGGCAGCCTAAATACTAAGGCAATCAGCGGTGACTCAAAATTACATTTAGGCCAAGAAACGAAAACTTTTATCACAGTTTTACAAAAATCAGACCCTAGTTAAAAGACTAGTTTGAGCTTTTCTTGTTATATTTTTATGAAGTATTCGCAAACATATCCCATTGACGAGGTGTTGCAAAAAAAACCTTGGCACATCGAAGACTCGTTTAAGTACTGCGAACGTCTGGCTCGCATGCATTACGAAAACTTTCCTGTGGGTGCTGTTCTCATCCCCAAAAAATTGCGCCCTCATGTTTGGGCCATCTACGCCTTTGCCCGCCGGGCCGATGACATCGCTGACGAAGACTTTTTTGAGGCCGACCGCATCCCGGCACTCGAAGCTTGGGAGGCCTTACTTATCGAAAGCATTCAGGGAAGAGTCAATCACCCTATCTTTATTGCCCTAAAAGAAAGCCTGCGCCGCTTTGATCTTCCCGTTCAATTATTTAAAGATTTACTCACAGCCTTTAAAATGGACGTCACCATTAAAAGACATGCCCAGTTTAAAGACCTGCTTTTTTATTGCCACCATTCTGCCAACCCCGTGGGACGTTTGATCCTGCTTTTATTTGGTTATAGAGAAGAAAAACTCATGCTGCTTTCAGACAAGATTTGTACGGCCTTGCAGCTAGCTAATTTTTGGCAGGACATTGCTGTGGACCTGAAAAAAAATAGAATTTATCTCCCCCAAGAAGACCTTGCCCAATTTCAATACAGCGAAGCCGAGTTGTTCCAAAAAAGTTTCAACCCCAACTTTAAAGCTCTGATGGAGTTTCAAGTTCAACGCACAGAGGAAATGTTTAAAGAGGGTGCTGACCTGGTCAAGCATTTAAAAGGCCGTCTCAAATGGGAAATTAAATGCATCATTTTGGGAGGCATGAAAATTTTATCTAAAATTCGTGAACTGAATTTTAATACCTTGGCGCAAAGGCCCGCGATTAGCAAAAAAGAAAAACTACAACTATTAATGAAAAGCCTTTTTGGTTTTCGTCAAGCCTTGCAGCCGCGTACTTCTCAACAAGCCAATTCACAAGATATGTACCCACTAAGCCACCCAAAGGAAGAACCATGAGCACAGTCCCCCCTTCCACACCCATGGCTTTTCCTCAAACGCATAGTGCTCAGGAAATTACGGCCAATAGCAAAAGCAATTTTATCCGTTCTTTTTTATTGCTGCCAAAAGAGCGCCGTGAGGGCATGGTGAACTTTTACGCCTTAAGCCGAGTGATAGACGATGCCGTCGACGATTACCCTCTGCCCGAAGCCAAAAAATACCTCGCCTTTTGGAAAGCCGAAATTAACGCCTGCTATGATGGCAAACCCAGCCACCCTGTTACCCAAGCCATGCAAGAAACCATTCAGCGCTTTGAGATTCCCAAAAAATATTTGGAACTCCTTGTCGAGGGTTGCGAGCAGGACCTTTATAAAAAAAACTATGCAAGTTTAACGGAACTTCGGGAATACTGCTATCGTGTGGCCAGCGTGATTGGTTTGGTTTCGATGAAAATTTTTGGAGTGCAGGGAAAAATCGCCGAAGAAGCCGCCGAAGAAATGGGCTTGGCCTTGCAATATACTAACATCTTACGTGACGTCGCAGAAGACGCCAAAATTGGCCGCGTTTATTTGCCCCAAGAGGATATCCAGCGCTACCGTTTAAGCGAAACACAAGTCACGACTGGCCAGCCTTTGGATAAAAAGCTCAAAATTTTACTTAAGCTGCAGGCAGACCGTGCAGAGACTCACTTTGATCGCGCTTTTAGCTTGATGAAAAAACTTCCCCGACGTCCCTTGGTCGCTGCTTGGGTCATGGGAAAAGTCTATTATCAAATCTTAAAAAAAATTCGCAAAAAACAATACGATGTTTACACTAAAAAAATCAAGATCAGCAAATTTTCTCAAATAAAAATTTTATTTACTCAATCTGTACGAAGTTTTTTTTAATAAACTTATTTATCTTAGAGAAATTTAAGGGGAGTTAATATGTCTCATGTCACTTCAGTAAAATTAGCCGATTTAATTAAGCTGACTCAATTAATCGAAGAGCAAGTCGCGCCCGCTTTTGATGAAACCAATCCTCAACTTGCACAAGCCAGACAACAGCACTTGGGCGACTTAGGCCTTGATGAGCTCAATTTACTGCGTAATCATTTAATTGATCAAATACCTGTTCACCGCACGAGTAGCACGGATGAATTTATTAAAATCAGTCCAGAGTTTAGTCCCTTACTGGGAAGCTCCATTGACTTTGCTTATGCAAGCACAACGGATCAAGGGATCAAAGACTGGTTAGATGAACATGCATTATTTAAAACGCTGCCTCGTTACCAAGCGATTATAGAAGCCCAAAAAAGCCGTGCTTTAAAGCGCCGGGCTCAACTTTTTGGATCACGGTACCAGGCGCCCGTAAAAAGCCTCATGATACCGATATCAGATCAAAGATTAGGCGAGTCAAATTCAACTAAAGCAATCGTCAACAGAGTATTTAATAAAGAATTCAGAAATGTTCCCCACGATGATATTATCGCAGTCAATTATGCCTTAGAAAGGGCTGGAAGCAATTTAAAGACAATGGGAATTATCATTGCTTATAAGAAAAAAAACGAAAAATCTCCCAAAATAGACAGAACTCTCAGTTCAAGCGACCCCATTTCAACAAAGTATTATCCAAAAATTCTAGCAGAGTCTTACCGTCAACTTGGAAGAGAAAAGGGACTTACTCTCCACAAGCCTCTCTATGGTGTAGAAAGTATTCAAATCGACTTACCCGTCTTGGGCAGGACAACTGTATACTATTATCGATTTGCTGTTAACCCACTCCATACCCTTAACGAAGCCCTTCCCTGGGGATTATTACAAAGAACATATACGGTTTATCGGATAAAAAAAAATCTCGCAGCTATAGATCCCAGTAAATTAGCAAACCCCGATTTAGAGATTTTTACAAAAGCCCAACGAAGTATTGCAGACATCCACCGACAATTTGAAGCCCTTCACATCGACTCTCAGGTATTAAAAAGTGCTGGAGACAAATCCATCGCTGCTGCTTCTGGAAATTTAACCATAAAATTCACTCCTCAGGAAGCGACTGCAGTGCGGATTCTTCTTGAAACCGTAGTTCGGGAAGAATGGTATAACGAAAGAAAGAGGCTCACTCACTCTAAAGCTCGTTTAGG
>JAUHYS010000078.1 GCA_030426445.1 bacterium | reverse complement strand
GGTGGCTGTTAAAGAAGGGGAGTCCATTGCTGGACCTTTAAAGCGTAGTAAGCAATTCCCTCCGATGGTTTTACATATGATTGCATTAGGTGAAAAAACGGGCGAACTCGAAATGATGTTATCCCGCATTGCAGACTCTTACGAGGAGCAAGTCGATAATAAAATATCTTCTTTAATGACAGCTTTAGAACCCTTGATTATTATTGTAATGGGTTTTTCCGTAGGTTTTATTGCTTTATCTGTCATATTACCTATACTAAAAATGAATGAGGGTTTTGGTTAAGCTGGGGGTTATTTAATAGTGAACCAAATTTTAAAGAAATCTTTAACCTGGATTAAAACGTATTATTAAAAGGGCGTTTTATCAATGCAATAGGAGTCAATTATGAAAGCTAAACTTTTAAAAAAGGTTTTTCATTCACAGAGTGGTCTTTCTCTAGTTGAAATTCTGGTCGTTTTGGCGATCATTGCCCTCGTGGGTGGAGGGGCTGCAATTTATATATCGGGTGTCTTTGATCGACAAAAGCCCAAGATTACCGAGCAGCGCATCAAGGAAATTGAAAAATTTATTCTCAGCTTCAAGATGGATCAAGGCTTTATTCCTAACAGTTTGGAGGACCTGGTGACGGCTCCAGAAAGTGGAAGAGATGTCAAAAACTATCCCGAAAATGGCTATATGGATGAAGATTTGCTCAAAGATGCATGGGGAAATCCCTTCGTTTACACTTTAACCGGGAGTAAATATGAGATTATTTCCCTTGGAGAAGATGGTTTAGAAGGGGGAGAAGACTTAGCTGCAGATATCAGTAGCCGTGGGAAAAGATCCGTAGAGTAAGATAAAGAATTGAAAGAGGCATTGAAACAACCCCCCTTATCCAAGAGTTTAGCTCTCTTGCAATCAGAGCGCGGCATGACCCTAACGGAAATCCTCGTGACTTTAGCTCTGATTGCAATTGTGATGGGGGTAGGCTTGCTCTATGTTTTTCCGAGTGATGTTTCGAAAGCCAAAGAGGATGCTCGTAGGCTAGTCGGAACGATTCGTTTGGCTTATAATGAAGCCGTCCTCAATCAAAAGTATGTTAAATTGGTCTTTGATATCGATAAAAAAAGTTATTATATCGAATCAAGTCCAACGGCATTCTTGATCGAAAAAACCTCACCTGACGAAAAAATAGCAGCTAACACAGAAAATGAAGAAGAAAACAATAATGAAGTAAGTGAGAGCCCCCAAGAAAATATTTTATTTGCTCCTGAAAAACTCAATTCGGATATTAAATTTAAAGATATTATGGTTGCCCATGCTGACAAACCAATTGAGTCAGGCAAAGAAGCCATGCACTTTTTACCGATTGGTTGGGCTGAACCGACTGTGATTAATCTAAGTAATGAGGATGAGAAGGTGTTTTTTTCAATTAAGGTCAATCCATTGACAGGAAAAGCAGAAATTAGGGATGAATACTATGAACCCGAAGAAAAAGAGCTTTCAACTGGATCGTGAAAAAAATAAAATATTATCCAATGAACAGGGTTTTACACTTGCTGAAGTTATTATTGCGTTGGCTATTTTAATTATGGGGATGCTTTCGGTCTATGCAGCTCAAGGAAATTCTGTCAGAGCCATGGGCAATAGTCGTAATACTTTAATCGTGACTTTGCTTGCAGAACGCATAATGAATGAAAAAATGCTCGAATTTGAAAAGGACCTTAAGCGCGGGGCCTTACCCGAAGACGATTTAGAAGAGGATGGGGAGTTTGAAGCACCTTTTGAAAATTTTCGCTGGAAGTTTCAAGTCAAAAAAGTAGAGATGCCTATTATTGGCGATTTACAAAATCAACAGCCCGAAGCAGCGAGTACGACTCCACCATCCCAAACCGCAGCCTCAGAGTCAGATCAAAGATCAGTTGCCCAGCTCATTACTAAAAAAATCAGCGAATCAGTGAGAGAAATTCGCTTACAAATTATCTGGGAAGAATTAGGGGTCGAAAAAGACTTTACTTTAACGACACATATAGCGAGGCTGCAATGAGAGGCTTATCCCTTCTTGAAGTGATCATTGTCCTTGCCATTTTGGCAATGATGAGCCTTGTGATTTATTCAGGGACTTCAAGTACGGTATATCATCAGGAAAGACAAGTCGATCAGAGTGAACGTTTACGAGGACCCACTTTGGCTCTGATGAGAATCTCCCGAGATTTAAAAACGGCATATATTATTAAAGCTAAGGACTTATTAAGCCCAAGCTTTGATGGTGATCTTAATTTTGTAGGCAAAGAGGATAGACTTGACTTTGTTAGTTTTGCCAACCAGCGTTATATGCGTGATGCAAAAGAATCTGACAGCCTTGAGCTAAGTTATTATTTGGAAAATGACCCGGAGAATGATGAAGCCAATATCTTGATTAGAAGACAATCTACTATCATTGACAAGGATCTTACCCAAGGAGGAAAAACTTACCCACTCCTTCACGGCGTGAAGTCCCTTAGTTTTGAATATTTACCTGGAGACTCTGATGAATGGAGCAAAGAATGGGATTCATCCTCATTAAAGGGTAATAACCGATTGCCTAGAGCTATCAAAATTAATTTAGAAGTCTTTTATCCCAATGCAGAAGAATTAACAGTGTTTTCAACCCTTGTACGGACTGAGTTGACGGGGCCGTTGTCGCTATGAAGCTTAATCAATTATATAAAAACTCATTAGGCATTGCTCTTATGATAGTGCTGTCGGGTTTAATTTTAGTTAGTGCCATCGTAACAGAATTTGCTTACCAGGCCCAAGTTGATTACTATAGTGCAGCTAACTACCGCAATCGCTTACAAGCTTATCAGTTAGCTCTTTCAGGGACGGAGTTTGGCCAACTCATTTTAAAATATGATAAAGATGTACAACAAATTATTAAAAAATCAGGAAAAGATGTCTATGTCCCTCCGCTTTATGATTTAATCCCTGTCGATACTTCCATTTTACGTACCATGGCTGTTGCCGAAGATATCATCGGAGCCGATCAGGCAACTAACGATGAAGTTGAAAATTCCGAAGAAGAAAGCACTTATAAAGCGATTAATTTAGAGGGGGTAGAAAGCTTTTTAGATTTTAAAGGGGACTTCTCTGTTGAAATTGAAGAAGAAGAGTCCAAGCTTAATCTGAATGCTTTTTATAGCTTAAGCCCAAAAGACGCCCGTTACGATCGGTTAAAAAAAACGCTTTATTTTCTTTTATTAGATAAAGAATTTTCAGAAATCTTTGAAGACCCTTACCGTGGCTCCAGAGAGCTTACGCAAAATATTGTCGATTATATTGATCGTGATCAAGTTTATAACGAGGAAGAAGGACAGGAGCGTGGCAGAGAAGGGACCAATGCGGACCAAAATTATGAAATGAAAAATGCAAAGCTCATATCTTTGGAAGAACTCATTTTAGTTCCAGGAATGAATGATCAAGTTTTACAAAAATTGAAGCCTTATCTGACTGTTTATGGCAAGGATGATAGGATCTTTGCATGCCGTGCAAGACCTGCGTTGGTTCGTGCTATGGTCTTATCTTATACTCAAAATAATCCCCGAATGGAACCTCTTAATGAAACAAATCAGGATTTATTAGAAAAAGCAACGGATGCAGTAATCGATAATTGTCCTGATGTTAAACTAGCTGCCCAAGAGTTAGATGTCGTTCTCAATGTCGATGCAACAGACAGCTCTCGAGGTTCTCCTTTTGCTGCTTTGCCAGACAGTAAACAGCAAAATAATGGTAATTCAAATAACACTCGGCGTCGAGGTGGCTCTAACAGACAATCACAAACCAATACTTTTTTAGATTTGGTTGCCATAGAAAGAAACGTTTACAATATTAAAAGTACAGGTAGAGTAGATGAGACAGAAGTGACCGTTAATGTCGTTTGGGACACCTCAGCAGGGAATCCACAACAATGGAATAAACTTATGTGGAAAAGTTACTAGGCTTTTGATACCTTTTAAAAGTCAAAGCTAGTAAAAATGACGAATTTATGTTTATGAAATCTTTTTATTTTTTGTTTTTATTTGTTAGAAAAAGTGGGTAAAATAAAATAATAAGCTTTTAAATTTTTTCCTAGCAGCTTTAGTTTATTTAACATCTAGATGGAAAAAAATACTATTATTAGGGAGTTTATGTCACAACGTATACTTGGCATTGATGTTGGTAGTTATTCAATCAAAATTGCTCAAATTGAAAGAAGCTTTGGGGAGTTTAAGTTAATTGATTTTTTTGAATTGCCTTTGGTAGGGGAAACAGTTTTAACTGATATTCAGTCTGCGGCTGCAACGCTCCATCAATTTTTCTTAGACCATACCTTATCTTTTGATTATAGTGTGATTGCTATTCCGGGCACGCATGTCTCGTTAAGAATTATTACATTACCTTTTTCCAATATTAGAAAAATCGATCAAGCTTTAGAGTTTGAGCTTGAGTCTTTAATTCCTTTTGATTTGGAAGAAATTCTTTATGACTATTGTGTAATTTCTAAGGGAGATAACGAATCAAAAGTTTTGGTAGCTTATCAAAAGGAAGATGATTTTAAAAAAATTCTCTCAGGTCTTCACTTAAACGAATTGGATCCGCGGTATATTGGGGTAGATACACTTGATCTCGCTTATCTTCCTAATTTGGGAGTTCTTCCTCCAGAGGGCCGGTATGCTATTATTGATATTGGTCATACAAAAACCAACTTGATGGTTTTAGAGGGCAGTCAAACTAAATTAACGCGCTGTCTTGCGTGGGGGGGTAAAAAAATCACTCAACGAATTGAGCGATATAAAGAGTGCTCCTTTGAAGAAGCTGAAAAAATTAAACATGAACATGCTGTACTTAAAGAGTTTTCTCAAGAGCCTATTTCTCAGCTGTTAGAAGAAGAGTTTCACCAATTACTTCTAGAAATTAAGCAAAGCTTGTTTAGTCTCACCGAAAAGGGAGAGCCCTCTATTCAAGCGGTGTACTTATGTGGTGGTAGCTCAAAAATAAGTGGTGTGGACAGTTTTTTTTCTAGCCAGCTTAAAATCAATGTCAGCTTTTTAGAAGTCTTAAACGAACAATATAATAGCCTCCCCGAAAGTAACGAAGGGATTGAACGCGTGATTCCTTCTGCATTAGGCATTGCAATGCAGGGCATTTACCCAGCAAAAGGACTCAATATCAATTTTCGTCGAGGAGATTACGCTTATACCAAACACCTCATTGAGTTAGGAGGCTCTCTAAAAAAGATGGGGGCTATGGCTGCCGCATTAGTATTGGTTGCTTTAACTTATTTTATTATTAGTTTTTCTGTGCTTTCTTCACAAGTTTCTAAGTTTAATCGACATATTTCGTCTCAAGTTGCAGGGTCTGTTCAACTAACTAATGCTGAGAAAGAAAAAATCAATACAGCTGATTCCGCCATTAAAACGCTAAACAGTAAAATCAACTCGATTCAAAACAGATTGGGATTGCTGCAGGAAGATACGGTTATGAGCCCTCTTGAGGTATTAAAAAAAGTTTCAGAAGTTGTTCCATCTCGTAGTGAACTCGCTCTTAATGTGGACTCTATTTCGATCAACGAAAACCGGGTGCAGATTCAGGCACAAGCACCGACTTATGAAGATATTTTTAAAATTAGATCTAAGTTAGAAGCAGTTCAGGGTTTCAAAAATGTGGAAGACAGTGATCGTAAGCAGAGGCAAGGAGGTTATGCCTTTAACTTAGGTTTTGATTTGGTTGAGGAAGGTGAAAAACTCACCAAAAATGAACCTGAGAAAAAGTGATTTAACGGGATAAGTTTAAGTTATGGCTAAACTCAAAAAATATTCACTGAAAGAACAATTTAATTTTCAAGAACTCTATCAAAAGTTTTTAGGTATGGTGCCAAAACAGCAATTGCTGGTGTTGGTCCTTTTAGGAATTTTTTTATTGTTTTTAATTATTTTACCTGTTTCTTGTGCCAGTTCTTATCTTCAAGATTTTGAAAATCAGATTAGCAGCTCTGACAAGAATTTTAACTCTTTAGTACTTAAGGTCAAAGAATATCAGCGCTTACAAAATAAACTGAATCGAGTAGAAAAAAATATCAAGACTAAAGCACAAACACCTTTAGACTCTGAACTAGAAAAAATTATTCAAGCGGCTGGATTAAGTGAAAATACTCGACCTCTCAATCCCAAGGAGAGGAACGAAGGGAACGAGTTTACAGAGTTATATGTGAAAGTTGACTTACGCCGGGTATCCTTAGATCAAATTATTGATTTCGTCACTCGTGTAGAAAACCATAAAGGTTTAAACTTAAGGGTGACACGTTTAAAAATTGATACCGTACGTCGTAACCGTCGGGAGTTTAATGCAGATTTTGATGTGTCGACCTTGGTTGCTAAACAATGATGTATTTAAAAAGTATAAAGTAAATAGATTTTTATGAAAATTCCTTCAAAAATGATATTGTATGTGCTGGTGGGTATGGTTTCTTTTTTTATCTGGATGATTCTTGTCTTTCCCTACGATGCTCTTAAATCGCGTATTTTGACTGAAATCGAAAACCAAACCCGAGGGCGCTATCTGATTGAGGCAGACGATTTAGACCTCAGTATTTTTGGAAGTCTGAGTTTTAAAAATTTAAAAGTCATCGAAAGAAGTTCTGATGAGTATAAAACCCTCAGTAAAATTCCTAAATTAAAAATTGGCTTTTCTCCTTTCATTATTTTTACCCGTGATCTTGATATCGACTTCACCCTTTTTGGAGCTAATAAAGGGACTTTAAGCGGCTATATAGAAAATAACGATAAATACTATGATATCGAATTTGAACTTGAAAATTACAGCTTAAAGGACCTTGATTTTATTCCCTATACCGAAGAAATCCCTTTTCAGGGAAAGCTCAAGGGAGAGTCAAAAGTAAAATTTTTTCCTAAACGCTCGGCTGTAAAAGAGGAAAAAAGTAACGGCAATCTTGAAATTTTTATTGATAACTTAAGTGTCGGCCCCATTATACTGGACTCAATTGCTCCCGCAATGGCTTCACAGTTAGGTTCAAAAAGTTTAACCATCCCTAAAATTAAGGTTTCTAGTAAGCCTAATGCTAAAATAACCGGACAACTCAATGATAGAAGGCTTAATCTGCAGGTTAAGATGGGAGATGCTAAAACAGACTTTGCCATCGATTTAAATGGAAATATCAATTTAAATCTTGGTGCATTAGAGAATTCTAACATGTCTTTTTCAGGGGGAGTCTATCTCTCGGATAAACAAATTAAAGCCATTGCGGATGCAAATAAACCTAAAGGAAATGCTGAGAATGGAAATGCTGACATTGGGACTTATATAGAAATTCTTAAGTCATTACGCAATGATAAAGGGCAATTCCCCATTGCTTTTAGTGGAAATCTATCTGATTTAAGATCCTTTAAGTTAGCTGGAAATGAACTACTGTAGACCTCCTCCTAAGCTGTTGCGTAACCCAATGGCGACGTTGTTTTTGTCAAAAAATCCTCAACGTATTTCATCCGGCTTTTCTCCTCAACTGCCTTGCCCTTAGCTTACTCACGATGCTTAGAAAAGAGGTCGAATCCTCTCTTGAATTTTTCTGATAATATATTATAGGCTGCTTGCTGTGAATAAAATCGATATTAAATCTCTTAGTTTTGATCAGTTAAAAGAGACCCTCAGTCAATGGGGTGTCGAAGGCTACCGTTTTCAGCAACTCTTTTCATGGCTTTATCAAAAGGATATTGCGAGTTTTTCCGAAATGACCAACTTGGCTAAGGGCTTGCGTCAAAAATTAGATGAACATTTTTTTATTGGACGTTTGAAACCGAGTCATGTGCAAGTTTCTAATGACGGAACACGAAAATTTCTTTTTCAATTAAGTGATCGTGAAAGTATCGAAAGTGTTTTGATTCCCAATGGGGATCGACAAACTCTATGTGTCTCTTCTCAAGTAGGCTGTGCAATGGGTTGTTCCTTTTGCTTGACTGCCACCTTGGGTCTGACAAGAAATTTAAGACATGAGGAAATCGTTGAACAGGTCATGGCAGTTCAACGTACTATCGGGTCCGAAACAAAATTAACCAATATTGTTTATATGGGCATGGGGGAGCCACTCCATAATTTAAAAAACGTCGTTGAGTCCTTAAAGTATTTTTTGGATGACAGAGGTCTTAAGTTTAGCAAAAACCGTATCACCGTTTCCACTTCGGGTTTGGTTCCACAAATGCTCAAGTTTGGTGAGATGGTCGATGTCAAACTAGCGATTTCACTCAGTGCGACCTCCAATGAAGTTCGCAATAAATTAATTCCAATTAATCAAAAGTATCCTTTAGAGATACTCCGCGAAGCTTGTCGTGATTATCCGTTGCAAAAACGAAACCGGATTACTTTTGAATATACCTTATTAAAAGGGGTCAATGATTCTATGGAAGATGCCAGACGTTTAATCCATTGGCTTAAGGGTATTCCCGCAAAACTCAATCTAATTCCTTTTAATGTCTTTCCGGGTGCGAGATACGAACGCACTTCTGATGATGTGATGTTAAATTTTCAAAAGT
>JAUHYS010000077.1 GCA_030426445.1 bacterium | reverse complement strand
AGGTATAGAAAGCACTATCGAAACTCTACGCGAATACGAACGCATTAGCTCCACACCATTACAAGCCGCAAGAGAAACCACGATATCTCCAAGCCAAAAGGCTCCTCAAATCATTCCCATAACCACGCTTGCTTTATTAAATGAAGACCCACATAACTTTATTCGTGCAGCGGCTAGGCAACTTTCTCGAAGTGAACACCCCATGAGTTATGATGAAATTTTTTTCGCTTTAACAAAAGGACCGGGAGACCCCGCTTATGAAAGGTTTGCCAGTTATATGGGAAATTCGCGTTCCGAATTTGAAAAATTTGCTGCAAAACATCGCCGTCTAGGAACTTTAGAAAAATTAGAGACAAAAAGGAAAAGTAGCAAACCCAAAAAATAACAAAAACAAGCCGTCACTCTTTCAAGCTAAAAAGCTCTTTCATAGACGGTGTCTTTCGTTTATGTTAGAGGAGTACCCTGTTTTTTAACAATCATTTTTCAGTGAACGCAGTGCACGCGCGTGCACTAAAGCTTTCAAATACCTAAAATATAAAGATAAATTTTTTAATGCCTAAAAAATAAGCAACTGAAAAATAAGGTTTTTTTAATATGAGGGTTTATGAAACATTACTTTGCATTGGCTTTTAATATCGATTTGGGTGATCAAAGCTCCCCTGTCATAAAAAAATGGCTGGTAAGAGAACGCAACGAGATTAAAGCTTCTCAAGCACTTTTTTGTTACCAAACAGAAGGACAGGAAAGCGAGTTTTGCTCCCCTCTTACAGGAGTTTTTAAAGCCTTCTTGTTAAAAGAAGACGAAGCACTTCAGCCAGGCAGTCTTGTCGCTGTATTAGAAGTTTCGGAAGAAGAACAAAAAAAAGGCATTGCGGCACCGTGGGGACAGGCGATCACTCCGGATGAAGCCAATCGCGGTATGAACTATGTTGAAGCAGCCAGTATTCGGATGCCAGGTTAAAATATCACTCTCTTTCCCTAACCGTCATGAGCAATCCAATGGCAAGGCGGTTGAGGAAGAAGGCCCGGAGTCGTACCAAGAGTACGTCGAGGAGGCTTTGACGAAACCAACACAGCCATTGGGTTGCGCAGCAGGTTAGGTATGAAACCGAGTTGGCTTAAAGCAAGTATTCCCTCTGGGAAAACTCAATTTGCATACGGTTTGTGAGGAGGCAAAATGCCCCAATATTGCCGACTGCTGGCAACGCAGTACCGCAACCATTATGATCATGGGCGACATCTGTACTCGTAGCTGTGGCTTTTGTGCAGTAAAGACAGGCAAGCCCATCGCCTTAGACCCATTTGAACCCCAACATGTCGCCGAAGCTTTAAAAAGCTTAAGTTTGAAACATGTGGTGATCACTTCGGTGGACCGTGACGATCTTCCTGATGGCGGCGCGGAACATTTTGCCCAAACGATTTCTCTTGTAAAAAAACAATGCCCGCAAACCATGGTCGAAGTTTTGATACCCGATTTTAAAGGGCAAAGCGATTCACTAGAAAAAATTTTTAATGCAAAGCCGGATGTGCTCAATCATAATTTAGAGACGGTGGCCTCTTTACAAAAACAGGTGCGGCCTCAAGCCAGCTATCAAACTTCGCTTTCGGTCTTGGCGCGTGCTGCTCAGGCCGGTCTCGTTGCAAAAAGTGGCATCATGTTGGGTTTGGGAGAGCAAGAAGAGGAAATCCAGCAAGCTCTACAAGACTTAAAAGAAAAAGCCCGAGTCTCCATTTTAACCATCGGACAATATTTGCGACCCACTCCACAACATTTAGAAATTAAAAAATATTATCATCCCGACGAGTTTGAACATTGGAGAGAATACGCATTGGGTTTGGGCTTTGAGCATGTCGCCAGTGGACCGATGGTCAGGAGTTCATATCATAAAGCATTAAAGACTCCAAAAAACAATGGCGATTAAATTATTTAAAAGATGCACCCATATGCACAATAAAAGATTTTTTTTCCAAAGACGAATAAAAATCAAAAGACACCCCAGCATGATATAATAGAGCACAAAGTAAACTGTCACCTCATTAAGGTGGCCCAAAATAAATAAAAGAGTCACGATCACTGCAGATGTGATTTTCCCCAAAGATTTTTCCAGGCTTCCAAAAAGAAAGCCTCTAAATAAAAATTCTTCACATATAGCAGGTAAAATGGCTAATATCAGCAGCTGCTCAAGCAGTGAAGCGCTACTGATAAATTGAACATATTCCTCATACTTGACTTGGGGAACCGTGATGAAATAATTCATTATCAAACTAGTCAAAATAATGAGCATTAAAGTCAGTGCGCTGACCTGTAAAAAAATTTTTATCGAAAATGGAAAAACCTTTAGCCAATCAGAAAAGGAAATTTTTAAAAGAAAACTCAAAATAAAAACGGGAATAAAAAAAATCGAAACTTGTAAAATGGCGATGCTCCAAAGACCCCAAAAGGAATATAGTACCATGGTAGCGGTTAAGTAAGTCAACAATTGCAGCATCACAAAAAATAAAATCACCGTGGATGAAATTTTCTTTGAATTTAAAGCTACAAGATCTTCATTTTGTTTATTTTGAATTTCCATTTAAGATAAAAAAAATATATTCAATTAAGAGGATAATATGCCCACACCCTTTGTCATGGAAGATTTTAAAAACGAACGCAACCTAAATATCCGCTATAAATTTAGTGGCGAGGAAATGCATGTACTCAGTCATTTGGTAGATGACCACCACGACATTCACCTGTTTTTTCGCATCGAAAAACAAAGCTGTAAAATCATTGAAGTCAAAGGACAAATGAACTTACAACCCTTTCCAGATTGCAGTGGAGCCCTACAAATTTTAGAAAAACTCAAAGGCCTGCAAATCAATGTAGGGGTTAAAAAGTCTTATAAAAAGCAGTTTCAAAAAAAAGAAGGCTGCACACATATCACTGAAATTTTTATGGCAACGATTGACTTTATTTTTGCACGCCTTTATGGAACAGAAATCGTTGCGGATGAAGCCGAAAAAGACCGTCGTCGTCGCCTTGGAGCCGAGCTACTTTGTAAAAATGACAGCTGTCACATTTTTAATCAAAAAAACCTCAAGGAGTTTGATGAGACGGGGCGCTACAAAGGCAAAGGTTATAATTATTAGTGAACTCCTTAAACTTTTAGATAGGACATACATAAGGAATCATCATGACAAAAAAAAATACTTCAAAATTAAAAGACACCAACACGAAAGAACTTCGCTTTGGTTTTCCTAAGGGAAGCCTCCAAGAGTCCACGCTTCGTCTTTTTAAAAAAGCCGGCTACAATATCACTTTGGGCTCACGAGCCTATGTCCCCAATATCGACGACCCCGAAATTTCGGGCTTGCTCATTCGTTCTCAAGAGATGGCTCGCTATGTCGAAAGCGAAGTGTTGGACGTGGGCATCTGTGGCCGCGATTGGGTTTTAGAAAACAATGCGGACGTGATCGAAGTCTGCGAGCTAAAATATTCTAAACAAACCAATCGGCCCATTCGCTGGGTCATTGCGGTACCCAATGATTCTCCCATTAAGACAATCAAACAATTAAACAAAAAGCGCATTGCCACCGAGCTGGTTGGCTACACGCAACGCTTCTTAAAAAAACATAAAGTCAAAGCCGAAGTCGAATTTTCCTGGGGCGCCACCGAAGTCAAACCACCACTGCTAGCCGACGCCATTGTCGAGCTCACCGAAACCGGTTCTTCTTTAAGGGCAAACAACCTCCGCATTGTGGATTCGATTTTAGAATCGGTCACGGTTCTCATCGCCAATAAAAAGGCTTTTAAAAATCCGTGGAAGCGCAAAAAGATCGAAAACATTGCAATGCTTTTGCAAAGCTCCATCATGGCCGAAGAAAAAGTCGGCCTAAAAATGAACGTCCCGCGCAAAAGTCTTAAAAAAGTGCTGGAAAAACTCCCCTCTCTTCACGCTCCCACCGTCAATGACCTCAGTGATCCTGACTGGGCCAGCATCGAAGTGATTTTAGACGAAAAATTTGTAAGGGATACCATCCCCGAAATCAAACGCGCTGGCGCCTGTGGCATCGTGGAGTACCCACTGCATAAGGTGATTCCATAAGTTCATTTATTGAGGGTCTCATGACGAGTCTCATGCACCCTTGACACCAACCTTCAAACCCATTAGGCTCTTGATCGCTATCTGTAGGGACAAATAATTATTTGCCCGACTGTTTACACAAAGTATATTTACAGAGTATATTTATAGATATCTAAATCAAGATTTCATAAAAGGTAAGACATGGCCGAAGAAACAAAAACTGAAGAAAGCAAAACAAAAAGCACAGAAACTCCAAAAGAAGAAACCCCCAAAGTGGATTCAGATGCATACTCCTATGACTATATCTTACCCGAGTCCGCTCAAGGTTTAACCGTGCTTTCTGCTTCTAACCCACCCCCCGAAGAATACGCCAAGATCAAACTGAAGAAAAAACCCAAAAGCATGGCTGTGGTCGACGAAGATTCCTGTGTAGGCTGCGAGTATTGTGTCCATGTTTGCCCCATTCCTAATTGCCTGGCCCTGGTTTCTCGCGACGAAGACCCTGCCCAGATCCAAACCCTTTGCGTGGTCAACGAAAACACCTGCATCGCCTGTCGCAATTGCGAAGTCGCCTGTCCTTATGATGCCATCCATGTGGTCAAACGTGCCGAAGCCGAGCAGTGGAAGCACTCGGTTAATTTACCCAATATCGAAGATAAGATCGAATTAATGCTGGATTCCTAAACCAAACTCTAAAAAAAATTATAAAAAGCTAAAAGCATACCAGGCAATCGGTAGAGTGATAAAAGAGATCGGGATGCCCACTCCGATCATTAAAGCCGCCAGGTCGGGCTCGACATGATGCTCCAGGGCTAAAATTCCCGCAGAGACCATCGGCGGCATCGCCGATTCAAAGAGCGTCACTTGTAAAACTTCACCTGTTGCCCCCCATAAGCCCCATAAAATACCTGTCATCAACAAAGGCCCTAATAGCAACTTAAACATCAGTCCCACACTGAGTTCTTTTTTATACTGCTCCCAATGCCCTAATTTGATTTGTAAGCCAATGGAGATCAAGGCCAAGGGCGAAAGTAAGGCTCCCAAAAAGTGAAATAAAATTTTAATATAGTCTGGATACGAAAGCTCCCAATGCCCTATCAAGAGAGCCATCACAAAAAACCAAATCGGCGCAAAGCTCAATAAGCGAGTGGCAAACTCCTTTAAGCTTAAACGCTCACCCGAAAAATGGACTGCAGTCACCAAACCAATACTGGATAATAAAACAAAGGATCCGGGAAGGTCGACCAGGATACCCGTTTGCAAGGCGTGTTTACCGTAAAAGGCTTCGATCATGGGAAAGCCCACAAAAGAAGTGTTTCCCATGCCGGCCATTAAAATCAAGCAGCCCATGGTTTTTTTAGAAAGGCCCAAAGGCCTTTGCAAAAGTTTAAAAAAAATCGCCGAAGTCAAAAAAAAGATCCAGGGCATGGCCATGGGGTAGATGACGTCAGAGCTCCAAGTGATGTTAGGAATATGATCGAAAATGACGGCCGGCAAACAAATATAGATGATGATTTTTCTAAAAACGACCGCAAGTTTTTCTGATTGAGAATAAATTTGTTTAAGAAGAATGCCCGAACTAAAACAAAGTAATAAAATCAGGATGGCATGCATGATTTAAATTTCGTAATCCGCCACTACTAGCTTTTTAATTTCTTTGCCCAGTCTCGTATTAATGTAACTGATCTCTTCGATTTGATAAGAAATGCGCGCTCCCTCGTGAAGTTTTTCGCGGTGATAAATATAATGCGGAATAATTGCAAAAAACCGTGAGCCCTCTTCGCTTAAAAGTTCGACCTTCATGTTAATCCCTAAAAAAGAGACCCGTGTCAGCGTCGCCTGCAGGGCATAAGCATTGGGCTTGGACGAAAGATAAATATCCTGGGGCCGAAAAAAAACTTTGATCTCGTCACCCTCTTCAAAATTTTCCCAGTGATTTTGCGAAAAAGTATAGGGACCCATTTGGAGGACACCATCTTGATATTTGGCGGGAAGAATATTCATGGACCCCACAAAATTAGCCACAAACTCGGTCTTGGGATGATTGTAAATACTTTCGGGGCTGCCCGCTTGCTCCACCTGCCCCTGGTTGAGCACGATAATCTGATCGCAAATTTCTAAAGCTTCTTCCTGGTCATGGGTGACAAACACACTGGTCACATGAATGTCATCGTGCAGACGTCGCAGCCATTCGCGCAGCTCCTCACGAATCTTGGCATCGATGGCACCAAAGGGTTCGTCCAGCAGCAAAACTTTGGGCTGAGGAGCCAGAGCCCGCGCCAAGGCCACGCGCTGCCGCTGCCCTCCGGAAAGCTGATGTGGGTAGCGCTCTCCCAAGCCTTGCAGGCTGAGTAACTCCAACAACTCTTCAACGCGTTGCTGGGTTTCTTGGTCGCTTTTTTTCTGAATTTGCAGGCCAAAAGCGATATTGTCTTTGACCTTCATCTGACGAAACAAGGCATAATTTTGAAAAACAAAACCGATCCCTCGCTTTTGGATGGGAAGATGTGTCACCTTCTCTCCGTTAAGATAAATCTCGCCGCTGTCCGGGGTTTCTAAACCACCGATCATACGCAAAATGGTACTCTTACCCGATCCACTGGGACCCAGCAATGCAGACAGAGAGCCATCGGGAATTTCAAAATTGACCGAACGCACCGCTGCATGACTTCCATGACTGGTATTAAACTGCTTTTTTAAATTTTCGACAAGAACGCCCATAGTTTTTTTAAGAAATTATTTTCTGAGAAATGTGTTTCATTCTTCCCAACTTTTAAAAATCTCATCCAACGAAGAAAATTTTTGAAGCCCTTTACCTCGTTGACTTTTTTTAAGCGTCTCAACAGTCCGCTTATTGGGAAGCTTAACAGGAAAAGGCAGGCCGCCATTGAGAGAAATTTGTTGATAAAAAATCCGAATCGCCTCTGTTGGGGTGATTCCCAGTTTTTGGAGAACCCCTTCGGCTTTACGTTTTGTTTGAGGTTCAATCCGCGCATGAATAATAGCTGTTTTCATAATTATTTAATGTGTATTACATTTATAACACAGAAAAAGTTCTTTTTTAAATTTTAGGACCGCGCTTTTTTACTGACCCAATTCTTTACTTTTAGACCTCCAATACGTTTAAACTCACGCTCGTTATTGGTCACCAAAGTCGCCTTTTCACTTAAAGCATGGGCCGCGATCAACAAATCATTTGCTCCAATAATCATCCCCTTTTTTTCAAGGCCTGTACGAATTTTTCCATAAACTTTTGCAGCTTCATCATCAAAAGGCAAAGTATTTAAAAGGGAAGCGACCTTGGATAAATTGTGTAAGTTATGTTGGATATGGTGACTTTTATATGCGCCGTACATCATTTCTGCAAGAACTACCGAGGAAATATACAGATCTTCTCTTGGGATATTTTTCAGTTTTTTTAAAATTTGAACATCCTGTTTTAATAAGTAAATGAGGATATTCGTGTCTAGCATGTACATAGATTTTTTTACTTAATCGAGTTTGAAATCTCTTTCTTGAAGGGGTAGTTGTTGGCGGCCTTCTGAAAAAAAATCTTCCGAAAATTGGCTAAATAAGTGAAAGAGTTCTTCTGCAGTTTGGGGTTTTTCTTCAAGAATGAGCTGGTTGTTTTTTTTTGTAATTTTGACTTCTCTACTTTTGAGCCGAAATTCTTTAGGAATTCTTATCGCTTGAGAGTTGCCGCTTTTAAAAACTTTGGCGTAACTTTGTTTTAGTTTTTGTGTCATAAAAAACCTCTTTTAAAAAAGATATACTTAATGTATATACTTTATTAAAATTTGTCAAGGCTTAACCCTTCCGTTTTTTCATTAACTCCATTGCCAGCAAAAGCAAAAAGGCCATTAAAATTAAAAGCAGAGAGGCTCCGTAGGCACCGGCATACCAGCGCTCCTCCAGGGCATGAAAAACAAAGATGGTTGCCGTTTCGGTTTTTTCGGCAATGCCCGCACCCACCACCAGCACCGCCCACACCGTCCCCATCCCCTTCAGGTAGCTCTGCGGCTCGACCGCCCGACCATCCCACAACGCCCGGAAGCAGTAGCTCCGCAACGCAAACACCGCCGGCCCCGCCAACGCCAGCCAGACCACCGCCAGCCCTACCAGCCACCCCCAGCCGGGCCCGGAAACCGCCCCCACGACCCCGGAATCGCCGTTCTGCAGCCCCGCGCCCGACATCGGCAGACGCCACACCGCGTACGCCAGCCACGCCGACGGTGCCAGCACGCACAGCCCCCACGACCGCCAGGTCGCCGCCAGCATCGTCTTCGCCGCCGCGCGTTCGTCGTCCCCGAGCGGGGCAGGGGCTGGGGCAGGGGGGGTCATCGCCGGGGCTCCTTGTCTGGAAAGGTCGGCCGATATCTTACCCACCGGCCTGCGCCGCGTGTACCGCACCAGACCCAGCCGACCGGCCCATCCACCGACCGGGCCGGTTCTCGCTATTTTATGAAGATGCGGTTAGCGGCTTGCCCCCAACCCGCCCGTCCCCCGGCCAGCCC
>JAUHYS010000076.1 GCA_030426445.1 bacterium | reverse complement strand
CATACTATCGTCGCTGGTAATGAATGGCGACATCAGCAGGCTAACGCCCGCGCAAAAGGTAAACTACTATCAGCAGGTATGCGATAAACTGGGGCTGGATCCGTTATCGCAACCTTTCAGAATACTAAAACTACATGGAAAAGAGATTTTATACTGCCACCGTGGAGGTGCACAACAGCTGAACAAGTTGCACAAAGTAAGCCACGAGATAAAAGCACGAGAGGCGGGAAATGGTTGTTATGTGGTAACGGCACAAGCGTCAACTGCTGACGGTCGGAAGACGGAAAGCATTGGCGCCGTGCCTATCCATAATCTTAAAGGAGAGCAACTGTGTAATGCCATGATGAAGGCAGAAACAAAAGCAAAACGTCGTGCTACGCTAGACTTGTTGGGTCTGGGTATTTTAGACGAAACAGAGATACCGCAAACAGGGGTGCAAATACCACTGAATAATCATACGCAGGTAAAAGAACCGGAGCATAAGCCATACCCGTACTCATTATTTGTGAGTGACGAGAGTTTGCTAAAAATGGTGCAGGAGTGTAACGATGAGGATGGACTATTGGTATTGTATAACGATAACAGAGAGCGTATAGAAGAGCATCCGGAGTTGAAGCAGATGTTCACAGAACGGAAGCTGCAACTACGCAACAAAACCGCAGCATAGAATGGCAAGCATACACTGAACCCGCACCATGAAAAACTAATTGAAAAGTAAATAAGTATTCCCCTCCTGTTTTTAGGAGGGGTGCCCGCAAGGCGGGGTGGTATTAATACCCTTCCGTCACTTCGTGCCACCTTCCCTAAAAGCAGGGAAGGAGTTGTAGAAGTTCTTTGAGAGATTGTTATGAGCTACAAGGACACACCCCCTAACCCCTCTCAAGAGGGGAGGTGATAAGAATACTCGGTCTAAGCAAACCAATCTGCTACGCCTAAAAGTATCAGTCCGCTCATAAAGTAAAAGATGGCCGACATGGTATTGAGCAGAAATACACCCATATACAGTTTGTTGGTACGGTGGTAGAGCATACTCACAGCCATGCCAAAGCAGGCGAGTATACCATGCAGTAATGTAAAGTTGATAGCCTCTACCGGATGTTCTTGTGTGCTGCCTATGGGAAAATGATGACCTGATGATATCAATATCAGCAACTGTACGGGCGTGTAAAACATCATAAAAAAGTATACCACCCTTAGCCAGGTATTAGGTGCGGGTTGCTTACCAATGGGTAACAACTTATTGATGAGTGTATGCAATACACCTGTGAGTATGGTAGCAAAAACTATAATAATGATGAGTGGAAATAACTCGCCCATAGCAAAACTTTGTGCCAAAGTACGGTTTTATGGTTGTGTATACTTATATACTAGTCTAATGACAGTAAGAAAAGTGCTATAAATATAAAGCAGAGAAGTGTATTTACTGCTTGTAATATTACATAGAGTCTTTTCTTTTCGACAAGTAATGTAGCTGCAACAGAGCCACCTATTATTACTAACATGATTATAATGCCGATTAGCCAGTTTAACCAATTGTAGATTGTAATTTCTTTTGATAAGAAGGATGATAGTACTATCAATGGCAACGGCGTAAAGGCTAATAATGAAAGAGCTTTTCTGTTGTTTTCAACATCTATTTTCTTATTTGCATACATGCCAACCATTATTAACAATGCGATTGTTGTAATTGCAGCTAGAATGCCGCCTATTAGTGTTGAGGACATTTTGAGGTAGTTTAATTTCTACCCAAGATAAAAATGTAACCCGATAAATGCACAGGCATAAATGCAACCTGCGGCAATATCCGTAAAGTAATAAAAGCTATTGCGTGTGTTGCGCTTGCGTAAGTATCGCGCGCTTACAATACCGGCTACGGTAATAAATACATGCCCTGCACAAAACCATAACAACAGGCGCAAGCCGGGCAGGTTGCCTACAGCCCAATGGGGTACAACAAGTGCCAGTATGATGAGTAGTAGTAAAGATACAGGCGGATAGCCGGCAAGGGTATAAAGGGTTTTGCGCTCCCACTCGGGCAGTGTTGCATTTCCACGCAAACGACTGTAGGGCGAGAGCTGATAACAGATGGAGGTAAGGCTGACAATAAACACTAATGACAACACTACATATAAAACAACACCAATAGCCATACCCATCATGCTCATAACAAAACCTCTTTTAATAACTGTAAAACAAAAGCAATGCCAAACTGTTTTCGGCTTGTTTTTTGATGTAATTTTTAATGTATAATGACAATTATTTGACATAAATATTATCACCAGTTAAAAACATATTAACCATGAGTAAAAAAGAAAGTTATTGGTTCAGTCACGATAGTAATGCAGCAAGCAACCCCAAGTTGGTGGCGCTTATCAGCAAGTACGGGTTTGAAGGGTATGGACGTTGGTGGCGGCTGCTGGAAAGGAAAGCGAAGCTAGCACCGTTGCGGATCAGCCTTTTCCTGAGCAATCGGAATGTAGTATAGAATTACCCGAAGCCAAGACAGAGTACCCAAAAAATTTAACCGGTGTGCGGAGTTACTTTGAAGATTTCAAGGTCGGCGATATTATCGTCCACGCCAATGGTCGTACCATTACCGACGAGCATTTCTATTGGACTTATAAAGTGATGAATACACATCCATTGCATTATGACCGTTTGTATTCCACGGCTCGTAGTGGGGCTATGAGCGGTGAGCCCATTGTTTATGGTGGTCTGGTCTTTGGATGGTTGTGTGGTTTGGCTAGCCGGGATGTGAGTGAAAATGCACTTGCGGATTTTGGTTATACCGAAGGCTACCATACGCAGCCAGCAGTCAGCGGTGATACCGTGTATGCGATTTCTCGGGTGTTGGATAAAAGTGAAGGCCCTGAGGGCTATCATGCAGGTGTGGTGACTTTTCAGTTGATTGGAATTAAAAACATGCGGCCTAAAGAAGCTTTGGAAAAATACGGCTCCGATCTTTTTGAAAAAGAAAACGGCAAGCGTAAAGCAGGCAAAGAAAAAATTAACGAGAAGATTTTTGAGATTGAGAGGCGCTTGTTAATTAAGAAACAATAGAATTTAGTTCAAACGCCCCCTGTCCCCCTCTTCGTCTCAAGAGGGGGAACTACATTAAGATAATCCTTAAAAAGTTTCTACACTTGAGCTTGTTATATACATAGTGTTTTGTTTTAAGTATAAAAGTTTATTAAGTTGCCCCCTCTTGAGACACTGCCTCTTTTTGTCCCGCAATTCATGCGGGAAGTGAGGCCAGGGGGCGTTTGATTGATTTTTTGAAAAAAATTAAAACTTGTAACTATATAAAATTTATAAATAAAATACAAAAGTTGTCTACGCAGGTCTACGCGCGTAGACTTTTGAACCCTAAATTGATGGAGAAAAACAATGACCAAAGAAATTTACGAAATCGGTGAAATTCCACCCTTGGGAGAAATTCCCAAACAGATGTATGCTCAATTGATTCGACCCAGTCGCTTTGGAGAACCTAGTTCCGCTTTTCAAATGGAAAAAATCGACATCCCTGAAATCGCACCTGATGAAGTCTTGGTCTATGTCATGGCAGCCGGTGTCAACTACAACAATGTTTGGGCCGCTTTGGGAATTCCTATCGATGTCATTGGGGCACGCAATAAGGCCGGAGAGCCCGAAGAGTTTCACATTGGTGGATCTGATGCTAGTGGTATTGTTTATAAAGTCGGTAGCGAGGTCAAAAGCGTTAAAGTGGGTGATGAGGTTGTCATCCATTGTGGTATGTGGAATCAAAAAGACCCCGAAGTCTTGGCTGGCAAGGACCCCATGTTTACCAAAGGTTTTCGCATCTGGGGTTATGAGAGCAATTGGGGAAGCTTTGCTCAATTTACCAAAGTTCAAGACCATCAATGTTTGCCCAAACCCAAGCACCTTTCCTGGGAAGCTGCTTCGGCCTATATGCTCGTGGGTGCAACGGCTTACCGCATGCTGACCCGTTGGGGAGAGCATGCTATTCAAGAAAATGACCCAGTTCTCATCTGGGGTGGAGCCGGTGGTCTGGGCAGCATGGCCATTCAGATTGCCAAAGCCAAAGGCGCCAAGCCTGTTGCAGTCGTTGGTGGTGATGACAAAGTCGACTATTGTAAAAAACTGGGTGCACTCGGCGTGATTAATCGTAAAAACTTTGACCATTGGGGCATGCTGCCACATTGGAAGGACGAAGAAGCCTATGGTAAGTGGATGAAGGGAGCTCGAGCCTTTGGTAAAGCCTTCTGGGAGGCCTTGGGCGAAAAACGCAGCCCTCGCATTATTTTTGAGCATCCCGGCGAAGCAACCGTACCCACCAGTGCCTTCATGTGTGATACCGGTGGAATGGTCGTCATTTGTGCAGGTACCACGGGTTATAATGCGACCATTGATTTACGTTATCATTGGATGCGTCAAAAACGTTTCCAAGGTTCTCACTTTGCGAACGACCAAGAGGCTAAAGGCTTTAACGATTTGGTCATCGAGAACAAAGTCGATCCTTGCTTGTCTAAAGTTTGGCAATTTGCAGAAACCGGCGACTGTCATCAGCTCATGAGAGAAAACAAACACCCTCATGGTAATATGTCGATTTTGGTGAATGCTAAAAAAGAAGGTCTCAAAAATTTGGAAGAAACCAAGCAGACGCAGGGTTAGTTTAACTTTTTTCTAAATCCGTTAGTCTTACTTTACGTTCGATGTGATTTGTGGATTTTCACAACTCCTCCTGTCCTTCTCTTAGTCTCAAGAGGAGGGACGAGTTTTCGGATTTTCTTTAAAACATCCCCTCTCTTAAAATTAAGAGGGGGACAGGGGGCGTTTTTAATTCTTTAGAAAGGAATCCTCATGAAAAGAAACTCCATTTTTCGGTATAGTGGCTCGATTATTTTTACTTTGTTGTTTGTTTTGATGGTGGCTTCCTTTTCTTCTCAAAGCTTGCTTGCAGAAGAAAATATAGAAGAAAATAAAATAGAAGGGGGCAAAGTTTATGCACCAACGAGTCTCCAATCAGAGACTGTCTATCACTTAGCTCCTATAACTCTTAAACCGCATTATGGAGCCGGAAAAAATGAGGTGAAAAAATTAGAGCTTTTGGTTTCAGGGATGCCGGACCCCTTTGTCTTTGAAAAAGTCAAAGTATCGCAAAATCAAGCGGATCCAAAAATTTTGCTTTGGGATGCGGCTAAATCAATCAATAAAGGTATCCGTATCGATAAACTTCATGTCGAAATTCTCAATAATGAAATTAGTCAATTAAGTGCAAAAAAAATTACCATTCACAACCCTAATAACAAGAAACAATCAATCACTTTGCTAGAACCTAACATCGATTTTTTACCTTCGAGTCATATGTTGCCTGAAAAGTTTTTATTGTCCGTTAAAGGCATTCAATTCAAGGGTTCGCGCGAAAGTCTCAAAACAGGATTTATTCAGGTTGGCTTGAATACAGAGTCTAATAATCAGGGTTTGTTAATCAAAAGTTTTTTTAAGAGTGAAGCCATTTCATTTAAATCAAAAAGAGAAGATATCAAGTTTGGTGCTTTGAACATGACGTCAGAAGGCTTTGCCCAATCAGTCAACAAAGAAGACTTTGAGTCTTTTAAGAAAAATTTCTCTCTTACCTTGCAGCAATTGCTTAAAAAGGAAGATGCTTTCTTTGATAATTTATTTCGCTTGGTGAACGATTATACGGACTTGGTCATCAAAATGAATATCGGTGACTCAAAGGGTGAACTCCATTGGGAAGGTCTAGAGAGCCTAGAAGAGAGTCGCTACTCAGGTAAGCAGCATTTAGTTGTAGGTCCTGTGACTCTCAATGGCTCTGAAAAAGTTCAAGCTCAAAATATAAGTGGGACCTTAACTGCGATACTACCTAAGATTTCTTATAATGAAAAAAACTTTTCTTTGTTGATGGAAGGCCTGCAATTAAATGGCCAGGCTAGCTATAATATTGGAATGGCCGATTATGTACGTGGCTTAATGGGCTATGTGAAAACTTATGTGATTTCGATGGGGAGTTATTATATTGGAGGGCCTGTAGCAAGACGAAGTAGTCACAGTTATAACCCTTTAGTTTATATGGCGAGTTATCTTTCCCTCTATCCTGAAAATGCAAACTATGAATTTAAAATCAATCACCTTTCGTATCAGACAAGGCATGCCAAGGGGGATTACCAAAATATGGTTTTAGGTTTTATCGCAAAAGATCAACAAGTGGCCTATTTAGGTAGTGGCAAGTTTGATATTGATTATGAGGAAATTAAATTAAAGCCACATAAAAAGAAAAAGTCTGAAGATAAATTAGAAATTCCCGAAGAGTATTTCAGAAGACCTAAAAAAGATATTGTGGGTGGCAACTTTGATTTCTTTTTTGGTATGAATGTTCCCTGGAAAAAAATGATTTCCCAATCGCGTGAGATCATCCAGTCACCCGAACAATATCATAACATTGCAGAAATTTTCATTAATGAAAGCATCGGTGGAGAACTCAGAGGCACACTCGATTATGGAAAAAATCACTTTTCTGTCAATTTGGATTCGCTTGTAGAAATTCCATTAGGGACTGTTTTTCAAAAGAAGCCTTATCCTAAGTTTGTCTCAGGTAAAGATCCTTTAGAGAATTGGGAAAAAATTTCAAGCTGGAGCGAAGATTTCTTTCAAACCATTGCAGAGCGTTTTGTTCTCAATGGCCAACATCGTGTCAGTTTGAAAATTCATCAATTAAAAAACCTCGAAGACTATCTCTCGGATACAGATCGAGGAATGCATCGTAGTTTAAGCAGTCTAGTCGGAAGCCCTTTAGTTAAATTAGATGAAGCACAAGATAGCCTGTCCATGATTATTGACTATAATAATGGAAAAGTCCTTGTAAATGGACAGGAAAACTCCATTGCTCAAACTGAAGTCGATAAATGGAAAAAGGAAATTAAAGAAAGTCAAAAAAGAGCAAAAAAGCGAGCTCGGCGGCGTCGTTAAGATTTTTAAATTCTACTTAACATTTTTATAATTTCTCCAGTCTAAGTTTTAGAGAAGAGATTCCAGTTAGGAATCCAAAAGAGGAGAGATTATGAAAAATTTAAAAAAATTATGTGTGGGACTTTTAAGCTTGGGCACTTTGGTAGGATTTGCTGCTACTGGACAAGCGCAAAGTTATTCTTCACTGCATATGGATAACGCTTATAGTTACGGTTATGTTTACCAGGTCGTCCATTATGTAGAGAGTGACCCTTATCCTTATTACCCTTATTTTCCGTCTGCCCCAAAAGTGGATAAAAAAAGTCCATATGGAGTCAATCCATTTCATCCATTAGTTAATCGACATCTCAGAAGAAGCCCTACTTATCATTCAGTTTATATGTATTAGACTTCATATAAGGAAGTCGGTCAAATTTTAGAGAGCGTCTTGCTATTTGTCCTCACAAACTCTAAAATTTAGATATGGGGCAAGTGATAAAAATTAACCAAAGACAGAGGTTTAGTTTAGATGAAGCAAGGGGGATACTTCCAGTGGTGGCAAAGATTACTGAAAGGGCCGTCGATGAGTTTTCCCATTTAGAGGAAAAGCTCAATCTTTTTCAACATGACCCACAAAAGTGGCACAAAGTAGAAGAAGAAATCGGCGTTCTGCTCAACCGTTGGAGTGAAAAGGTTTCTAAATTGGGCTGTATTCCCAAAGGGATATGGCTGGTCGATTTTGATAATGGTGAAGGTTATTATTGTTGGCGATACGGAGATCATAGCAACTTATATTTTCATGGTTATCAGGAAGGCTTTGCCGGGAGAATACCTATTAATTAATCCGTCATAAATCACGTTTTTCTATTTTTGATATAGTTTCTTTACTGATTTCTAATACTGACTTTTTCTTTTTTACGATTCTTTGGAGTAGGAATCAAAAAATCCGAAGGGCGGTGTACTGCATGACAAGAAAAGCAAGTCCCTGTTAATTTATCAAAGGCTTCATAGGTTTCTGCTTTTTTCTTTTTTTGGCTCCAAGACTCGACTTCTTTTAAGTTATTGTGCAGTACTTGGGTGAACTCTTGATAATGTCCTTTGGGATCCAATTGTTTCATCTGTTGCAAGGTTTTTTTCATGTCTTCGATAGTGATTTTGATCGCTTCCCAGTCGGGATTTTTTTCTTTATAGCGAAGAATTTCCATGCCTGCGACCAAGCTGCCAAAGTGGCTCATATATTTTTTAAGCATCATGGTAGAACGTACTTGAGCTTCACTTGGGTTCTCGATAGGCTTTTGGGAATAGGCGTGAATAAAACTTGCTGTGAGTAGACTCAGAGTTAAAGAAATAGCCAGATAGATTTTCTTGTTTAAAAGCATGATGACCCCTTAAACTTTTTATATTTTATGATGGAAGCTTTTATTCTTTTTATCATTTTTTTCCTATAACTTTGTTAGCGTATATGCAAGACAAACCCTCTTGTCATTTAAAAATTGAACGCTGACTATAAAAATAAGGTTTAAGCTCATTATGTTTCTTGAAACTTTCCCCGTGGGGGCATTCCAATGTAATTGCTCCATCCTAGCTTGTGAAAATAGCAAGGAGGCTATTATTCTTGATCCAGGTGATGAAGCCGAGCGTATTGTTCAAAAAGTTAAAGAGCAAGGCTTTCA
>JAUHYS010000337.1 GCA_030426445.1 bacterium | reverse complement strand
GTCAAGCGAGATCAAAAGCTTATTTTTAATCGTCAATATAAAGAAGCGACTGAGCTATTTGAAGAGCTTCAAAAAAAATATCCCCACTCTCCTATGGCCAGCTTTGGTATGATGATGCTCTATAACTCCATTATGTTTGAAGATTACGATTTTTCTCTTCAAGATAAGTTTCAAACGGAATCCATTAAAAATCAAAAAATTGTTTCTAAAATCCATCAAGATAAAAACGCGTCGGCTTGGGATCTTTTTTTATGTGGAGGAAGCAGTGGGCTGCGTGGTTTTTACTATATGAGAAAAGATGAAATTTTTACAGCACTTAAAGAAGCCAAAATAGCTGAAGAATGTTTAGATCGTGCTATAAAAAAAGACCCTAGTTTTACCGACGCAAAATTAGGCATCGGCATGTACGATTATTGGCGCAGTGTTTTTACCAACAAAATAAAGTTACTTCCCTTCTTTAAAGACAAAAGAAAAGAAGGCATCCAGAAAATACTCGAAGTGGTTAAAAAGGGCAAAGTCACTCAAGAACTCTCTCAAATCGCCCTTGTTTTCGTTTATATGCAAGAAAGAAATGCAGATAGGGGTCTTAAACTCACTCAAACCTTCTTAAAAAAATACCCTAAAAATCTTATTGTTAAAACTCATCAAGGGCGTTTTATGATGTTAAAACGCAAGTATTTAGAAGCCCTTGCCGAATTTAATCAAGTCCAAAAGCTCTATCCAAAAAATAAAGTCAGTATGTATTACAAAGGAAATATCTACCAAAGCTTAGGCAAAAACAAAGAAGCAACAAATCAATACCTGCAATATCTAAAAGCTGAACCCAGTCCTGCTTGGCAGGCCTACACGCGTTATCGCTTAGGCCTAATAGAGCTTCGACAAAAAAAACAATTGGAAGCCTGGGGGCATTTTAAAAAAGGCCATAATGTTTACCCTAAATACAAACCTAACTTAAAAATGATTTTAAAACTAAGAAAACAACAAAGTAAGACGGGTTAGCTACGGATTGACACTCTCCTTACTCTGAGTTATGACTTAATAAACAGGTCTTGACCATCATTAGCTTACAAACTATTCTAAGCTGGAAGGAGAGAAAGCATTTGGGTATTAAAATTGTCCAAAAAAGCAATCTATCTCAACGTAAATTGCACAGTAAAATCGCCTTAGTTCTTTCTGGTGGTGCAGTCTCTGGGGGCGCCTTTAAAGCCGGCGGTTTAAAGGCTTTCAATGATTTTCTGGTTAACCGTAAAGTCACAGACTTTGATATCTATGTAGGTATTTCCGCTGGGGGTTTTCTTGCAGTCCCTCTTGCCGGGGGGATTTCTCCCGAAGAAATTCTAAAAAGTATTAACGGCACGAGCGAACAGTTTTCTCAACTTTCTCCCCTGGAATTATATAATCTTAATTGGCGAGAAATGTTATTTCGGCCTTTAAAGTATTTAGTTCAGCGCGTTGCCTATTTTCCTGGAGTCATGCTAGATACCATTGAGGCCTTTCCTAATATCAGCTCGGATTTAAAAGAAGGCATTTTTCGTTTTGTTAAGGATCCTACCTATTCTAACTATGAAAAACTCATCAAACCACTTGCTCATGCAGTGGAGTCTCGACGAGATGCCCCTTCTATTTTAAGTGCTTTTCCCACAGGTTTTTTTGACAACCGCACCATTGAACGCTTTTTACGCCAAAACATGCGTAAAAACAATATGAGTAACCGCTTTAAAGTCATTAAAAGAGTGCGTGGCAAAGACCTCTATATTACAGCCATGGGTCTCGATAGTGGAGAACGCGTCATT
>JAUHYS010000336.1 GCA_030426445.1 bacterium | reverse complement strand
CAGGTGGAAAAGGGCTTTTGCTATAAGGCTGATCACCGATATATTTAAACTGTGCATCGCAGGTGATAATTTCTTTTTTATTATCTCCGTTAAGGTCTTTAAGCTCGATTTTTTCTCCACAATCCTCCAAGTTTAGATGAGCTAATTTTTTAATGGGTTTTTCTAAGGAAAAAATGGTGTAGCTATAACAGCAATGAGTTCCGCCAGTAGACCGGTGGAGCACCAGGTCTTCGAGACCGTCTCCGTTGACGTCTAATAAGCCACCTTTCCATCCCTGGATAAACTCTTTAGGATCGGGTGTCATCCATGTGGATTCGACTTCGGTGACAGAGCCGCCTCCATTGGGGATGATGCGCACCCGAGTACTGTCAATGCGGCGTAGCTTGCCTTGGGTCCAACGCTCTAAAACGTCCACTCGATAATTGGGAAATTGTTTTTGCCGTTTTAGCTCCCAAGTACCTAACTTAACGGGTTCGGCTTTGATGTTTTGTGTGCCTGTGGTTTGAGAATTTTCTTCTTGTGAATGAGAAGGGCCGGCTTTAAATAAAAAAATGGATAAAAAAATGAGTGAAGGAAATAAAGTAAATAATGAGTTTTTTCTTTTCATATCAGTGGAATCCATTAAAATTGTTTTAGTTTTAAGTCTATGTAAAAGACTTCATTTTTGCAAGAAAAGTTAAAACATGGAAAGAAAACAAATTGTCAAAAATTTAGAGGAGATGGCAGAGCTTTTAGAAATTAAAGGAGAGAATCCTTTTCGCTGTCGCGCTTTTCAAAATGGAGCTCGAGTCATAGGTTCGCTTAGTGAAGACCTTGCACTTCTGGTAGAACAAAAAAAATTACAGAGTGTGAAAGGAATAGGTAAGGGGCTTAATCAAGAGATCACAGAGATGGTTCAAAAAGGAAAGTCCAGTCTTTTGGAAGAACTTCACTCGGAAATTCCTGAAGGAGTCCGTAAAATGCTTATGGTTTCTGGTTTAGGTCCTAAAAAAGTGAAGACCTTATGGCAGGACCTGGATCTTAAAAATATTGGCGAACTCGAATACGCTTGCCACGAAAACCGTCTGGCAGAATTAAAAGGTTTTGGTGAAAAAACTCAAACTAATGTGTTAAAAGGGATTCGTTTACTCAAAAAAAATGCAGGGCGTTTTTTTCTTGATCTGGCTTTGTCGGAAGCAAAAATCTTAACAGCTTATTTAAAAAAAGAGAAAAATGTTTTGCATTGTGAAATTGCGGGAAGTCTTCGCCGTAGTTGTGAGACCATTGGAGACATTGATATCTTGGTAGCCTTAGCAAAGCATGTTCCTGAGACAGTCAAAAAAATAACCCAAAAGTGGATAGCTTATCCAGAAGTTGAAGAAGTTTTACTCAGCGGTGAAACCAAAACCAGTGTACGTTTAAAAAGTGGTATTCAGGTGGACCTGCGGGTTGTCAATGAACAAGCCTTTCCCTTTGCTTTAATTTATTTTACAGGGAATAAAGACCATAATACGGTTCTGCGTCAGCTGGCAAAAAATAAAGGCCTTAAGCTCAATGAGTATGGTCTTTTTAAAGGAGATAAATCACTCGATTGCCGGAATGAAGAGGAAGTTTACCAAGCCTTGGGTTTGCACTTTATTCCCCCAGAACTAAGAGAAAATTTAGGCGAGATCGAATATTCAGAAAAAAGTGTGATTCCACCTTTGATTGAGACTCAAGATTTGCAGGGTATTTTTCATGCACACAGCACCTGGAGTGACGGTAAGGCTTCTATTTTACAAATGGGACAAACCGCAGAAAAATGGGGCTTTAAATACTTGGGGCTTTCGGACC
>JAUHYS010000075.1 GCA_030426445.1 bacterium | reverse complement strand
TGATATAGGAGCAGATTTAGAAAAATATACTTGGATAAATACTCAAGTTTCTATTATAGCACAAGCTCGAGAAGCGTTGAATCAAAATAAATTTCCGCTTTTTGTGGCTGAAGGTAATAGTCAGTCAAAGTTAAAACGTATCAAGCATCAACCATATTTACACCATTCCTATAAAAGCTTTATAGATATTACAAAACAAGGAAAAAGGAAAAATAATCCCATTAAATCCCTTTTTATTTTTGGTCACTCGCTAGCGGATAATGATCAACATTTTATTGAAAAAATAGTTCAAGGAACTATCACCAAGATTTATATTAGCCTATTTGGGGGTGCTGACACTCAAGAAAATAAAACTATTATTTCACGCGCTAATTCTTTCAAAGAACTCAGGGAAAATGATAGCCCATTAGAAATTCAGTTCTACGATGCCCAATCAGCCAATGTATGGGGGTTCAATGATTGATAAACATTTCACCCCCTCCTTCAAAGAAAACCACATTTCCCAAATTCCAGCTTTGCAGCTTTTGCAAAATCTAGGTTACACGTACTTGACCCCAGAGGAGGCCTTGAATCTGCGTGGTGGGCGACCCAGTGCCGTCTTGCTTGAAGAAATTTTGGTTCAGCAACTCCGCCGAATCAATCGAATTCATTTTAAAGGAAATGACTATCCTTTTAGCGAAGGAAATATTCTCTCAGCCGTCCAAACACTTAAAGACACACTTTATGACGGCCTGGTGCGCACCAATGAAAAGATCTATGATCTGCTTTGTCTGGGGAAAAGCCTACAACAGTCCATCGAGGGCGACACCAAGAGCTTTCAGTTTAATTATATCGATTGGAATCCAGAAACTTGGCTCACCAATAATGTTTTTCATGTGACAGAAGAGTTCAGTGTTGAACGAACCGGCAGTCATGAAACGCGCAGGCCAGATATTGTTTTATTTGTGAATGGTATTCCGCTTGGGGTGATAGAATGCAAACGTCCCGACTTAAAAGACCCTATCGGTGAAGCTATCAGCCAGCATTTACGTAATCAGCGGGAAGACGAGATTCCAAAACTCTTTTTGTTTTCACAATTGCTGCTCTCCATATCTTCCAACGAAGCCAAGTATGCCACAGTCGGAACGCCTGACAAGTTTTGGTCTGTTTGGAAGGAGCAAGATGAAAAATCAGAAAAACTAAAAGCTCTCAAAAACAAACCACTCACCTATGAGCAAAAGGATCGGCTTTTTGATGAGCGCTTTGATTATGTTCGAGATTATTTTGATGCTATGGACTCCGCTGATAGGCAAGTCACAGAGCAAGACAAGGCTCTCTATAGCCTAGCACGACCAGAACGCCTGCTTGAATTGACTTATCGTTACACCTTATTTGATGCCGGTGAAAAGAAAATCTCTCGCTATCAACAGTATTTTTGTGTGCAAAAGATATTAGATCGGATCCGCCGACTGCAAAAGGACGGAACAAGGCAAGGCGGGATTGTCTGGCACACCCAAGGGTCGGGCAAAAGTCTCACAATGGTGATGTTAGCTTTAGGATTGGCCTTAGAACCTGACATGGAAGACCATAAGATCGTAATTGCCACGGATCGGATTGATCTGGATGACCAAATTACAAAGACCTTCAAACACTGCGGCGTCGATCCTGTTCAAGCAAGGACTGGTTCCCATTTATCTGATCTATTACTTGGCAATAAGTCTCAAATTATTACAACTGTGATCAATAAATTTGAAGCGGCTGTCAGTAAGCTTGGGGCTAAAAATGAAAGCTCTAACATTTTTGTTCTTGTTGATGAAGGGCATCGAGGTCAATTTGGAGAACTGCATGCCAAAATGAAAAAGGCCCTTCCGAATGCGTGTTTCATTGGTTTTACGGGCACCCCCATTTTGAAGAAAACAAAAAATACCTTGGAGCGTTTTGGTGGTCTTATTGACACGTATACGATCCGACAGGCGGTAAATGATAAGGCCGTTGTTCCCTTGCTCTACGAAGGCCGCCACGTCGATCAAACGGTTGATGACGAATCGATCGATGCCTGGTTTGATCGAATCACCGCAAATCTAACGACCGAACAACGCGCCGACCTCAAAAAGAAGTTCACCACCACCGATCAACTCAATAAGGCTGAAAAAAAGGTGATGCGAATTGCCTGGGATATCAGTACCCATTTCCGCGACAACTGGCAAGGCACACCTTATAAGGCACAGCTTGTTACCCAGGATAAATCAACGGCACTGCTCTATAAAAAATATCTGGATGAATTTAATATGGTTTCTAGTGAAGTGTTGATCTCGGCCCCAGATGACCGTGAAGGCAACATCGAAGTCAATGAAGAAAACCCACAGGCCATTCAATCCTTCTGGAAAAAAATGATGGCCCGCTTTGGCAGTGACAAAGAATATAATCGGCAAATCATTAACTCGTTCAAGAAAAGCGATCATCCAGAAATCATAATGGTGGTTGATAAGCTTCTGACTGGGTTTGATGCTCCCAGAAATACTGTTTTGTATCTTACTAGAAAACTTAAAGACCATACTTTGTTACAGGCTATTGCACGCGTCAACCGTCTCTACGGTGGAAAAGACTTCGGATATATTATTGATTATCGTGGTGTGTTACAAAACCTCGATGAGGCTCTTGATGTGTATAGCAACTTGGATTCCTTTGATAAAGCAGGCCTCGACGATCTTTGCTCTACTCTTGTTGATGTAAGCGAAGAGATTAAAAAAATTGCTCAGCGACATTCTGACCTTTGGGATCTCTTTAAAGAGGTTAAAAATAAGCAGGATGAGGAAGCCTTTGAGCAATACTTAGGCGATGAATCATTACGCACCAAGTTTTACGAACGACTCTCGGCCTATTCACGCACTCTTTCGATTGCCTTATCTTCGGTAAAATTTATTGAGACTGCCACTGAAGACAAAATTCAAAAATACAAAGATGATTTACGTTTTTTTATGAAACTGCGTGCAGCCGTAAGAAGACGCTATGCAGAGGTGGTGGATTTTAAAGAGTATGAAGCTCGGATTCAAAAACTCTTGGATACCCATGTGGGTACAGGTGAGGTTGAGCAGGTTACCAACCTGGTAAATATCTTCGATACCGATGCCTTTAACAAAGAACTTGACCAACTCGGCAATGCTGCATCCAAAGCAGATACTATTGCTCACCGTACCAAAAAAACCATTCATGAGCGCATAGCTGAAGATCCTGCTTTCTATAAAAGATTTTCGGAATTGCTCGAAGCTGCAATCAAAGCCTTTCGTGAACAGCGATTGTCAGATTTAGAATATCTAAAAAAGGTCACGGAGATTGCAGAAAAAGTACGCAATCGCACGGGTGATGATATCCCTGAAGGGCTTAAGCATCATGATGTCGCTAAAGCTTTTTATGGAGTCCTGTTAGAGGTGTTTACCAAATATACGCTTGAGAATCTGGATATAAGAAACGTTTGTGCTAACGCAGGACTTAAGGTTGATGAGATCATTAATGAACACAAAATTGTTAATTGGGTAAATAATATTGATATTCAAAATCAAATGAAAGTTGCCATTGAAGATTACCTTTTTGAATTCAAAGAAGAACAAGGTATTGATCTGACCTTTGAAGACATCGATAAAATATTAGAAACCTGTCTCGACATTGCACGATTGAGGTATTCAGTATGAATGAAGCACGTGAAGGTATTTCTCACCATTTGCTCACCTTTGGCCGAACTAAAATTCCATTTAAACTCGCATATCGGTCTAAAAGAAGGCTTTCCATAACCGTCATGCCAAACCGAGAAGTAATGGTAGTAGCACCCAAAGGACAAGAGTTTGAAAAAATATTCGCCTTAGTCAAAAAACGAGCGAGTTGGATTGCAAAAAAAAGGGATTATTTTGAACAGTTTCATCCTTTACCCAAAGAACAACGGTTTGTCAGTGGTGAGACTCACTTGTATTTGGGCAGACAATATCGACTTAAAGTAACAATGCATAAGGAAAGAAGTGTGAAACTGATTGGAAAATTCTTTTACGTCTCAGTAGAAAACCCTAAGTTAAGACAAACCGTAAAAGCAGCATTAGATAAATGGTACAGTGAGCGAGCCTTAAAAATCTTTACAAGCAAAATTAATGCTTATATTAAAAAGCATTCCTCGTTGCAACTTTTACCTCATCAATTGACTATACGGAGAATGTCCACACGTTGGGGAAGCTGTACAAAGGCAGGAAACATTAGTCTAAACCTTGATCTTATCAAAGCTCCTATACATTGTATTGAGTATGTAGTTGCTCATGAATTGAGTCATTTAAAAGTACTTGATCATAGCCCAAGATTTTACAGTTTGCTAAGACAGTTAATACCTGATTGGGAAAAAAGAAAGGCACGTCTCGATAACTTTATTTTTTAAAATTGATTCCTACTTCTCTGGAAGATAAAAAATATCCTAGATTAAACCTATGCTCTATTGATGCAACACCAGATAACCAGAGAAATACTAATTAACCATAAGCTTAAATAGATCATGTACAGATTGGATATATTGAATTACTTTAAATTTGAATCGAAACCTAAATTATGATCAAAAAATCAAAATCAACTAAACTAAGAGACCTTAAGGGCCTGGGTGTGCAGTCTGAAAAATATTTGGGTGAGATTGGAATATTTACGCGATCTGACTTAGAGAAAATTGGCCCGATTGAAGCTTTTTTAAAGTTAAAAGAAAAAGGAAGCATAAAACCTAGTCTTAATTTTTTATATGCAATGTGGGGAGCCTTGTTAGATGTTCATTGGACAAAGATAGCCAAAGAAGAAAAAGCAAGTTTATTAATGGAATTAGAAGCATATCAAGATTTAGAAAAGAAAAACTAAGCTGAACTAGTTTTAATTCCCTAAGTATAATGAGCAATAACCTTATTCACTTTACCCTCTTGATCAAAAAACATCACCTCAATTGTCATTTTATTCATCACAGATTGATAGTACAAAGCGATGGAATCAACTCCCTCAGCAACTTCGACTAATTCAAAATGCAGGTCAGGAATTTTCTTAAGGGCACTAGCCCAATACCCCCCTACTTTATCCTTCCCTCTCAGAGAGCTTACATCTAACCCTAAAGCCTTTTTGATCATGGGTGTGGTGATTTCAATATCGTCGGAATAGTGACTTAAAATACGATTTAAATCATGAGAGTTCCAAGCTTCGATCCATTCTTTAGCAAATTATTCTATATTGATTTTCATGTTAATCCCTAGCGTTAAAAAATATACTTATCTCCATCCATTAGCTGAATAATTACCATCTTTATATAAAAAAAAAATTCCGTTTTTGATTTATTAATTCTTCTCAAAACAACAGGCTTATTATTATAAACCACCACAGGTCCGTTCCTTTTATACGAATTCGTAGTTCCTAAAGAATTTTTAAACCTTAACCTCAAACTATTCCTTGAATTTGAAGTCACCCGATTCAATGCAGCTAAAGCTAATCGACGCCACTTCTTTGCATAAACTGGATTACTGGAATGATAATTTGACCAGGTGCGTTCTTTTAGAACGTTTGCTACAAAACTTAAAGCGGTGTTGGGGTCTAAGATATCTTCTAAACGTCAGCCTTTAGGACGAATATGGGCTTCATGATTGATCTGACCAATGCCCACATCCACTCGATATTTTTTGCTGTTAATTAAGCTTTGGGCAAAGCTTTTGGCCTCGTTTAGTGAATTAAAAAATTTTGACTGAGCGGTCTTGGGCTTTCTGGGAAGATTCCAGGCAATCACATAATAATGACAACCTGATTCATGAGCAATGATGGAGAGGAGTTCGTTTTCGCCTACCTTTTGTGCTTGCGCGACTTGCTTAACTTTTTTTCTTAACTCAGGATTTTTACAGCCCTGTGCGTAGCTGAGTAATAAAAAACATGAACCGACTAAAAAAGATAATAAGAAAAATATTATTTTAAACCGCATCACGATAATAAATCTCCGAAATATATCTCTTGCCTTTTTCTCCTCGTTTGAGCTGCACCACGATGGGAATAATCGACCGGATGTATTCTAAAATTTGGGGTCTTTCAATACCGAGATTTGTTTGCATGACCATGAGAGTGAGCTGCTCGAAGGCAAGCTGCGGGCTATCCGCGTGAATTGTAGTGAGTGATCCTGGATGGCCAGAGTTAATCGCTCTTAGATAAGCAAAGGCCTCAGCACCTCGGAGTTCTCCTAGTAAAATGCGATCCGGTCTAAGCCGTAAGGAGGCCTCTAAGAGCTCTTGGGCCGTAACCTTAGCTAAGCCCTGACCCCCTCGCGAAGCAATGAGATGCACAGAGTTTTTATGAGGCACTTTGACCTCCCGAGCGTCTTCAATACTTAAAATTCTTTCCTCTAAGGGAATCACTTTAAGACAAGCATTTAAGAAAGTAGTTTTACCCGTAGAAGTTCCGGCAGAAATTAAAATATTCTTTTTTAAAATTAAGGACAGCTCAATAAATTCTCGATAACGCCCTTGTTGATAAAAATTTTGTAGATCTTTTTTGCTAGAGCCTTCTCTTTTGGTTCTCTGATTGACTAAGTCAAAAGCTCCTAAATTTTGGTAATCCTCTAAACTAATATCCAAGAGCGCTTGTTTTCGTATGGAAAGAGCAATCAAACCTGCTTCGACGGCTGGAGGAAAGACGGTCTGAATACGGTAGCCTTCGGGAAGTGTTGCGGAGAGCAAGGGAGTTTCGGAGCTGATTCTTTGCTCCGTATGCTTGGCAACCAGCTTAGCAATGCTTTCTAAATGCCTAAAATCTAGCTCAGGAACCGAATGGCAAATCATCTCTCCTTTGAGTTCCGTCCAAACTTCTTCAGGACGATTAATTGAAATCTCGGTTACACCTTCTTGGTTTAAGAAAGGCATGAGGGGCCTGAGTAGAGTATTGATGGCGACATCACTCACAAAAGCTCCCCTACTGCAAAAATAAGGGCTGAGAGCCCAGGTTGTTTGTATTTAAAGCCTCTCTAAAGTCCAAATCTCTGGCTACGAAAACCTTGATAAGGCTTCCGGGTTTAACGGTGATTGTAGGCGGAATATCGGCGTGCTGTTCTAAAACACCGGCGGAAGTTTCCTGAAAACTGTTGGCAAGCTCTTGGCGATACATGGCTAGAGAATTATTTTGATCTAGAGTGCCCACACCTACTGTGGCCGATCCTGCCCCTAAAATACTGAGTAAGGCAGAGGTTCCAAAGATTTTAAAAAAGTGATTGTTCACCCGACCTTTTAAGCCGGCAACACCTAGCGAATCGGCTCCACCAGAATTAAGAGCAATTTGAATACCGTCTGGCCGAATCAGTCGATTCCAAATGACAAAGACCCTAGCCTGGCCTTTGCGAATGGAAGAGTTGTACTGACCTATTAAACGAGAACCACGGGGGATTAAAACTTGCTTGCCGGATTCTCCATAAATATCGTGACTCACGATCGCACGGATCATACCGGGTAGGTCCGAGTTAATTCCAGTCTCTAAAACCGCATCAATGAGTTTTCCCTGAAGAACGATATGACTTAAAGACCCCAATGCTGAAGCCCTTGCTTTGGGGAAAACTTCTAATTGGCTGGCCTGTTCAAATTGACGGTTGGGATCTTGGGAAAGAGTTTGCTCTGTACTTAAAGAAGCCTGGCCTGCTTCACTCCCATTTGATTTCTCAAGCTTAACTTTACTGGGTGTTGCACTCCCTTGATAAACTAAAATAGCTGACTTGAGCCGAGCTTGTCTGAGAGCTTCCTGTTCCTGCACCTTTTTTAAGTCCACCTCTGTTGGTGGTTTTTCTATTTCTGGGATAGCAGGTGCTTGCGGAATAGAAACCCTCCGTTTAGGTACGGGCTCAAACTCTTCGGCTTCTTGTATAATCCCCTCTGGTGGAGCTTTATTGCTATTTTTAAAGATAAGAAAAAGGCCTAAGAGCAAAAGCAAAAGAAGTAAGGCAAAAAACCCAAACTTCCTTTTCTTTTCGTTATCACCTAAAAGTGAGCGACGTTCTAGTTTAGAACTTTCATGATCTTCTTTTCTAGAATAAGCCTCATCCTCCCATGACTCATAATCTGTACGTCTATCTTCTCGGTCATCAAAGTCTTGAGCCGAATTCATTTCATCCTCTCTCACTATAGTTCTCCTTGGGAAGATTTTGCTTGATAGGACTTATTAAAAAGATAACCCGTAACTTTTTCGCGTCTAAAAACAAACTTTTCAGCAAGACGCTCAATCACCACATAGGGGCCTTCCATGCGATAATTGACTAAGGATTCTTTTTTATTTTCACCCAATAAAAAAATGGCTGGAAGGTCTTTTAGATTTTTAAATTGAAGGTAGGTAAACTTCCCATCGTCAAAAGCGCGAATAAGTCCATTTTTCTTGGCCTTTTTAAGCTTGTAGTTAAAATTATAGTTTGCGGGACTGGTGCCTTTGTTGATGGACCGAGAACTATGGTGGAACCCGTCCTGCTTTTTAGGGTATTCAAAACGCACTAAGTAAGTAGCGCCCATAAGTTTTGGGCGGGTAGTTGAGAGAGAAAAATAATAACTGCGTTGATTGGTGATCACCGTTAAGTTAGTTTTGGGATTGGCTTCCACGGGTTTAATAAACAAACGATTGCCTACTGGCATCACCTGCCAGGCAATGGAATCGCCAATGGAGGCTACTTCGATAATTTCTTCTTCAGAAAACTCAATGGTTGTCTGAAAACCATAGCTTGCATGGATCTCATAGACTTCATTGGGACTATACATCA
>JAUHYS010000335.1 GCA_030426445.1 bacterium | reverse complement strand
GTCTTCCTCTATGGCTTTGGCCCAATCACGGCGCTGGCCTGTTTTGATGTGTTTGCCTTCGAGTTTTTTGACAAAGTTTTTGTCAAAAGCAGCGGGCCAGGGTTTGATTTGTGAAAGTTCATTTTTAATGGGCTCAAGGTCTTCTTTTTTTAGTACGCCTGCTTTAATAGAGGCGGCATAAGCATCATCTTCAAAAACATCCCAAGCACCAAAAACCAGCTCTTTTAAATCAGAGAGAGGGACAAATTCTTTAATGGAGGGAGTATTATTATCGGTTCTTTTTCCGAGGCGAATATGCCCCATTTGAGTCATCGAACCAATGGGTTTAGCAAGACCTTTTTTGATGAGTTCCACACCTGCCACGAAAGTGGTGCTGACTGCCCCTAAGCCAACCATTAAAATACCTAATTTTCCTTGAGCAGGTTTGATTTCAATTTTTTGATTTGTCACCTTGTACCTCTTTATTTGTTTTAAAAATTTTTTAACTTTTAACACTAGAAAAAAAGTTTTGTAAACAAGCATATTTGGTCTAAAGAGAATTTCTCAAGGGCTCAAATATAAGTAGAAAGATTCATTCATGAATTTTAATTCCATGCCAAAGCGTTTTACCGCTTATTTAGCGACCTTAGCTTTAGGTGCTTTCAACGATAACTATTTTAAAATGCTGCTTCAGCTTTTTGTGATACAAGGTTTAGCCATGACCTCTTCAAAAGAGGAATACATTGGCGAAACCACTTTATTATTTTCTTTACCTTTTGTGCTTTTTGGACCTTGGGCGGGTTACCTTGCTGATCGCTATTCTAAATCACGTTTGATGGTAAAATATAAACTTTTAGAGTTAGTTTTAATGAGTCTAGCCGTCTTAGCTTTTGCCATTCAAAATATCCCCTTATTATTTCTTTTATTGTTTTTGATGTCTGCTCAATCGACTTTTTTTGGACCTGCCAAGCTAGGGATGATTCCTGAAATGGTTGAACCAGAAAAAATCAGTCGAGCCAATGGTTTTGTAGAGATGTTTACCATCATCGCCATTATTTTAGGGGCTGCCAGCGCAGGCTTTTTGTTAAAACTTTTCAACTCAAATTATTTAATTGTTAGTGTATTTTGTATTTTAATTGCCATCGTGGGTTACTTAACTGCATTTCGCGTTCCACAGGTTCCGCCTGCCCACGTCCATCGGCCCTTTCCTAAAAACCCTTTAAAATCTATTTTTGAAAATTTGCTTTATCTTAAGACTCAAAGAGGGCTTTTTTTAGCGAGCTTGGCATGCAGTTTTTTTTGGATGGTGGGTTTAATCTTTCAAATGAATATACTGATTTATGGAGAACAGTTGCTGGGTTTAGGAGAGGAGAGGGTGCATGAACTTTCCTTATTAAGCTCCTTTATAGGCATGGGTATTGCTGTAGGCTCTGTTTTGGCCAGCCGCTGGTCTGGAAAAAAAGTCGAGCTCGGTTTAGTCCCTTTAGGAGGCATAGGAATCTGTCTTTTTTCCATGGGCTTATATTTTAGTCACCCCTCATATTTAATGACAGCCGTTTGTTTGTTTTTGACGGGGCTGAGTGGTGGGCTTTATATTATTCCACTTTATGCCTATATGCAGTATTATGCCAAGCCCGATGAAAAAGGCCGTATTTTGGCAATTAACGGCATCATGAATGGCCTTTTCTTAGTACTAGCTTCTTTTGTTTATTATTTAGTGGCGGTCTTATTACAGGTTCCCGCAGATGGTTTTTTTCTTTTGCTCGCGGGTATGATGCTCTTGGCACTCTTTTATATTTGTTGGATTTTGCCAGTTTATTTTGTGCGCTTTATAGCCTGGTTGGGGACGCATACGCTTTA
>JAUHYS010000074.1 GCA_030426445.1 bacterium | reverse complement strand
GCTCGTTCTACAGGCCGAACGAAAACTTACTACGTACGTGAAGCCATTCTTCGCTATTTAGAGGATATGGAAGACACCTATATTGCCATTGAACGTTTGGAAAAACCGGGTCGACGCTGGACAATGCAGGAAATAGAGCAAGGAGCCGATCTTGTGGAAGATTGAGTGGAGCGAGGGGGCACGGAAAGAGCTACGTCAGTTAGGTCATGCCGAACAGAAAAAAATCATTCAATATCTCAAGGACCGAATCGCGGTTTTAGAGGACCCTCATTTAGCAGGAAAGCCTCTCACCGGAAATTTAAAAAATCTATGGCGATACCGTTTTGGAAATTATCGGATGATTTGTCATATCGAAGAGCAAAATTTGGTCATTTTAGTTTTGAGAGTAGGCCATAGAAAAGACATCTACCGTTGATTATAGCAACGATAATCTTTTATAATACGGAGAAACTTATCTGGCTATCTCAGTCGTTACCGGCTTGGTCTTAGCTGCTTTGAGAGCTGGTGTAAAAGGGACTTTTTTTGTAGATAGACTATAAGTTTTAATTTCAAAATTACGGCCAAGGGCGTGTAGGATATTAAAAAGGACATCGAAAGAAACATTTATGGTCCCTATACCCGATTCAATTTGTGCAATCCTACTTTGAGAAACCCCTACTTTATCTGCTAATAGCTTTTGTGTAATCTTTTTTTTCTTTCTGGTTTCATAAATTTCTTCAATTAACTGTTGTTTTTTTTGGACTTCACTGAGGTTAACATTTAATTTTTTTGCGATTTTTTCTAAGCTCGTTTCTTTCCATGGCATGTTAAATCTCCTTTATCCGTTTTAAAATTAACTCCCTATCTTTCTTTGAGATAGTTTGCGTTTTTTTTCTTAAGGCATGTAGCAAATAAATTGAGGCCCCTTTTTTGATAAAATAAAAAAACCTTATTTGACCGGCTTGATCTCTAAATCTTAGTTCATGAAGGCCTTTGTATATACTAGACAGATTCCTGCTTAATGGCATTGTGAGAGCTCTTCCCTGTTCTAGAAGATTTAAAGCTTCAACAAATTCAGTTTGGGTTTCATGAGAAAGACCTGATAAAAAATCTTCAACCGGACTTTTACCACTCGAAGTCTGATAAAATTGAATGCCCATAGAATTTTATAACATATATATGATATAACATCAAGCTAATGTTTATAATGTTTTTATATTAAGACATCTACCGCTGATATAAAAAATCACTCAATGCCTGATAAAGCCAATAAACATCTTGGGTGCCAGCAAGTTCTCGAATGGAGTGCATGGCTAGGCTGGGCACACCGATATCTAGCGTTTTGATGCCTAATTTAGCCGCTGTGATAGGCCCAATCGTGGAACCACAGGCCATATCACTGCGCACCACAAATTTTTGATAGGGAATCTTCGCTTTTTCGCAAATGGCGACAAACCTAGCCTCGGTCTCGCTATTGGTGGCATAGCGTTGGTTGGCGTTAATTTTAATGACCGGGCCGCCATTGAGTAGAGGGCCATGCAAGGGGTCGTGTTTTTCGGGGTAGTTGGGGTGATGGGCATGCGCGTTATCACATGAAATCATGAAGCTTTTTGCCATAGCACAAAGAAAGCTTTCGTTTTTTGGATAAAGACGTTTTAAGACGTCTTGCAAAAAAGTCCCGTCCGCGCCAATGGCACTATTGGACCCCACCTCTTCGTGGTCGTTACACACGATCAAGGCATGGCTTTGTTTTTGAGCAACCAGGCTTTCCAGAGCCACATAGCAACTGAGTAAATTATCCAAACGGGCCGAGGCAATAAATTCCTCATTCCAGCCGATATAAGCAGGAGCCTGGGTATCGTATAAATACAGTTCGTGGCTAAGCAGCTTGCCAAAGTTTTTTAAGCCCTGCTCTTTTTGGATTGCCTGGGTAAGTAAGGCTAGAAAATCCGGGTCTTTTTTGTTTTGATGTCCCCAAATAGGGACGAGTTCCTTTTGTGGGTTGAGACTCCTGTTTTGGTTGACCTCACGGTCTAAGTGAATCGCCAAGCTTGAAATAATGGCCAAAGGCCGTTTTAAATCCACTAGGCTAAAATGAATTTTACCCTCCTTGTCTTGGTAATAAATTCTTCCCGCAAGGGAGAGATCACGGTCAAACCAGGGTGACATCAGCAAGCCACCGTAGGTTTCGGTCCCGGTTTGCATCAGGTTTTTAAAGCTGAGGGCGGTATTGGGCTTTAAACGCAAGCCTGGGCTATCGGTGTGGGCTCCAATCATTTGAAAAGCTTGAGGGTTTTTTGCATGGTAAGAAAAAGCAATCAGAGACGACTGGTTACGAGTGACAAAATATTGACCTTTTGGTTTTAAAGACCAGGCCTCACTTTCTTTAAGTTGAGTAAATCCCTTTTCGATCAGGCGCTGTGACATATTTTTAACCGCATGAAAGGGAGTAGGAGAATTTTGTAAAAAGCTGATGAAGCCTTGGTTAAATGGCTTTTGTTTGGCCAGAGTGATTTGAGACATGAAAATCCTTTTAAAATTTTTTTTAGCTTACTTGGAAAATTTTATAGAAACATTTAAACTATAGGGTGTGAATGAATTTCTCGTCAAGCTTGAAGGCTATCAAACCGAAAAACTCATTTATCAAAGTCCTCGAACTCGGGTTTATCGGGCCTTAAGACTTGAGGACCATTGTCCCATTGTCATTAAATTACTTAAATCCGAACAGCCCACACCCGAAGAAGTCGGGCGTTTTAAACAAGAGTTTCAGCTGATGCATCAACTAAAAGGCGAACGTTTGCTCCACGCTTTAGAGTTCAAGTCTTATCATGACAGCTACATGATTATATTAGAAGACTTTGGTGGCTGTGCCTTAAATGAGTTGATTCCCGAAGGCGGAATGGAGTTAGGAGATTTTTTTTCTATTGCGATTGAAATTACCCAAGCCTTGGGTGAAATTCATCAAAAAAATATTATTCATAAAGACATTAAACCCGCTAATATCCTTTACGACCCCGAAAAAAAGATTGTGAAGATATGTGACTTTGGCCAGGCTGCTCTTATTCCCAAAGAAATCCCGGTTTTTCATAATCCCGCTTTTTTAGAAGGCAGTTTACCTTATATGTCTCCGGAACAAACCGGACGGATGAACCGTTCGGTGGATCAACGCAGTGACGTTTATTCTCTTGGGGTCACTTTTTACGAATTATTGACTGGGACGCTCCCTTTTTTAGAGACCGATCCGCTCAATCTCATCTACAGTCATTTAGCGATCTCGCCACCGCCACTGCAGCAGCATCGGTCAGACATTCCAACGGTTTTAAATCAAATCATTCTCAAGATGCTTTCCAAGGATGCAGAAAGGCGCTATCAATCAAGCTATGGTCTTTTAATTGATTTAGAAACCTGTGCCAATCAATGGAAAAAAAAGCACCACATTGCAGGTTTTCCACTCGGTAAATTCGATCATTCGGACCAATTTGTCATGCCCGAAAAACTCTATGGTAGAGAGCACGAGTTAAATCAGCTCTTAAATCTTTATGATCGGGTTCAATCTGGTAAAACCGAAGTGATGTTAGTTTCGGGGCCAGCCGGTATTGGTAAATCGGCCTTGGTGCAGGAAATTTACAAGCCCATTACCCAAAGTCGGGGTTATTTTATCAGTGGAAAGTTTGATCAGTTTCAAAAAAATATTCCTTACAGTTCTTTGGTCAGGGCTTTTCGCAATTTAGTACAACAGCTACTCGAAGAAGATGAAAGCCAACTCGAACATTGGCGCGTAGCACTCAGTGAAGCTTTAGGGCCTAATGGTCAAGTCATTATTCAAGTGATTCCGGAAGTGGAAATGATTTTGGGACATCAAACTCCGGTACCTTCCTTGGGCCCGGCGGAAAATCAAAATCGTTTTCGTTACGTTTTTCAAAAGTTCATTCAGGTCTTTACTCATAAGGAACACCCTTTGGTGCTTTTTTTAGACGATTTGCAATGGGCTGATTCGGCTTCGTTAAATTTAATTCAGGAACTTTTATCTTCCATCGAAAGCGAGTACTTATTTTTTATTGGAGCCTTTCGCGATAACGAAATGGGCTCTTCACATGCCTTGCACAGTATCATTCGGGAGCTTCAAGGACGGTTCGCTGGCTTAACCCAGATTAAACTCGAACCCCTTTCTAAAAATGCTTTGGAGGAAATGGTTGCGGATACTTTAAGTTTGAGTCCCAACGAGGTATCAGAGCTCAGTGAATGGGTCTTGCAAAAGACGCGTGGCAACCCCTTTTTTATCAGCGAATTTTTAAAATCACTTCATAGCGAAGCTCTCTTATTTTTTGATCTAAAAAAAGGCCGTTGGTCTTGGGATATTAGCAATATTTATTCCCAAGCCATTACCGACAATGTGGTTGAATTAATGATGGATAAACTTCGGCAGCTTCCCCAGACCAGCCAGGATATTTTGCAAATGGCGGCTTGTTTAGGCAACGAGTTCGATTATGAAACCCTGGCCATAGTCAGCGAAATGTCTGCTCAAGCAATTGCCGACGCCTTAAAGTTTCCGCTTAATCTGGGAATTGTGATTCCTTTAAGTGATAGTTATAAATGGGTGGGGATTGGGGCTTCGGCCGAAGAGCAAAGTGATCTTTCTGTCCAGTATCGTTTTGCGCATGACCGTATTCAGCAGGCAGCCTATGCCTTGATTCCCAAAGAAATTCAGGCGAGTTTACATCAAAAAATGGGGACCTTAATGCTGGCTAAACTGAGTCCCGAGCAAATAGAACATCGACTGATCGATATTGCGAACCACCTCAATTATTCCACAGAAAACTTAAACCCCGAAGAAGCCGAAAAACTGAGTAGGATTAACTATAAAGCCGGGCTTAAAGCCAAAAAATCTGCAGCCTTTGGACCCGCTTATGAATATTTTAGAAAAGCTTTGAGTTTGCTTGCAAAAGATGCGTGGCAGCAAAACTATTCATACTGCCTCAATGTTCATTTAGAAAATGCAGAAACCGCAGCGATGAACAATGATATTGACAGAATGAATGAATGGGTAAAAACCATTTTAAGTTGTGCAAAAACAACTTTAGATAAAGTCCCTGCCTACGAAATACAAATTCAGGCTTATATCTCTCAACACAAACTAGAAGAGGCTGTTCGAGCGGGTTTAGAAGCGCTTAAAATTTTAGGCGAGAAAGTTCCCGAAAAGCCCAGCAAGCTTCAGGTGATGTATTATATTTTGAAGTCGGCCTTTGTGATTTATGGCAAAAAAATAGAGGCCATATTAGGGCTTCCCAAAATGAAAAACGAATATAAAAAAGCCAGTGCTAGGATTCAACTTAGAATCGCTTCACCTGCTTACATGTTTTCTCAAGAGCTTTATGTGGTTTTAGCCTGCCGTGCTTTGATCAATACTCTGCAATATGGCAACTCAAGAGAGTCTCCCATGTTGTTGACAACTTATTCTTTAATACTGGGTTGGATATTAGGCTCACCAGACAAGGCTTACGAGTTAGGAAAAACCGCTATTGAACTGGTTTGGCGACTCAATGCCAAGAGTCACATTGCGCGTGTTTACGTTGGCTATCATGGCTTTATCCAGCATTGGAAAGAGCCGCTTCGTGAAACGCTCCCTGCTTTAAGCGAAGGCGAGCGTAAAGGTCTAGAAGTTGGGGATCTTGAGTTTAGCTCTTGGTGTTCTTTCTTTTATTTGATGAACGCTTTTTATTCAGGAAAAAATTTAGCGGATTTACATGAAGAGATCATGCAGTCCGTGGATACAATGCGGCGCAATAATCAAGTGACAGTTCTTAATGTCTCTCAACTTTTTTATCAAGCAGGATCTAATTTTATGGAGATAAAAGAGTTTCCTTATCAGCTAACAGGAAAGGCGGCAGATGAGGAAAAAATATTACGGCAAGCTTTTTCCAAAAATGATCAAGCGGTGATTGTCAAGGCCCATGTCCTAAAATTGATTCTCGCCTATCATTTTGGAAAATACGAAAAGGCTTTTGATTTTTCTAAAACGGTTAAAAAATATAAAGATGCCATGATTGGGACTGCAAGTGTTCCCGTGTATCATTTTTATGATTCTTTAACTTGCCTAGCTATTCTAAATGAAAAAGCGCAGTTCAAAGGCAAGCTCTTAAGGAGGGTCCATAAAAACCAGAAAAGACTTCTCAAATGGAAAAATTTAGGCCCCATGAATTATGAGCATAAGTATTGTTTGATACAGGCTTTACTGGCAGGTGCAGAGCATCAAATAGGGCAGGCTGTACAGCTCTTTGAAAAATCGATTCGTTTAGCCAAAGAGAATAATTTTATTCACGAGACCGCATTGGCCTGTGAGCTGGCAGGTGAATATTATTTACAGCTAGGTTATTTAAGAATTGCTAAGATCTACATGCGCGAAGCGACGTATTATTATCGCCGTTGGGGGTCTTCCGCCAAGGTGAAATATTTGCAAGACCGTCACCCTCAACTTATTAAAAATGAACCTGAGTATTTGGAAGCTATCTCTAAAAAAGAAACGACGACTTTAACCACCATCACTAAGAAAACTTATTTAGATATCGAGACGATTTTAAAGGCAAACCAAATTCTCTTGGGTGAGATTGAGCTGGATCAGTTATTAAAAAAACTGATTGATCTTTTGATGAAAAATGCAGGTTCCGAAGTAGGTAGTTTGATGCTGCTAGAAGGAGATGAGTTGCGGCTTCAAGTTAGTAAGCCTTTCGGTGCAAGTGATCCCGAATTCCTTGAGCCGCTTTCGATTGCAGAGGTGCCTAAAAAATACCCGGTGTGTTCTGAGATTGTAAACTATGTCCAGCGAACAAAAACCTATTTGGTTTTAGACGATGTCACCCAGGATAAACGCTTTATGGGAACTTCTTATATTATCGACAATCAGCCGAAATCGGTATTGTGCATTCCCTTACTGAAACAGCAAGATTTAGTGGGCGTGGTTTATTTAGAAAACAACCTTAGTACGCACGCTTTTACCGATGATCGTGTTGAAATGGTCACTATTTTAGGCACGCAAGCCGCGATGGCTATTAGCAATGTGCAAGCGATTGCCGAGCGTGAAGAAAAAGAACGACTCAAGCTGGAACAAGAGCGTTTAAAAATGGAAAACGAATTATTAGACACGCAATCGAAAGAACTCGAAAAACTCAATGCAACCAAGGACAAATTCTTTTCTCTTATTTCCCATGATTTGCGGACCCCCTTTAATCCTATTGTTACCTACGGCCAGATGCTTGCCGAGCGGGGTGATCAAATGAAAGGAGATAGGGTCAAAGAATTTGGTAGCGATATTTTTCAGGCTGGAAACAATGCACTGGAATTGCTTAACAACTTGTTGCAATGGTCAAGGATCGAATCCGGTGCGATGAAGTTTGAACCCAGCTTAATACCGATTGATGAGATTGCTAGTCGCAATCTAGAACTCTACCGTTTTAGTGCGCGCCAAAAAGGGATTGAATTAAAAAATTTGATAGAAGGTAAAACGACGGCTTTTGCAGATGAAAATATGATTGATACCGTGATCAGAAATTTAATCTCCAATGCGATTAAATTTACTCCTAAAGGGGGCATCATCGCGATTGCTGCCAAGAATATAGGGGATCATATCGAAATATCAGTCAGTGATTCGGGCCTGGGGATGACCGAAGAGCAAATCGGCAAACTTTTTGTAAAGGAAACCCACTTTTCCTCTCAAGGCACTTTAGGAGAAAAAGGAACAGGTTTAGGGCTTATCATGTGTAAGGAAATGGTGGAAAAAAATCAGGGCAAAATTTGGGTCAAAAGCCAAGTCAACATGGGAACGCAATTTGTTTTTTCATTAAAATCTCATGGTTGATGTTTGAAATAATTTCTTATACAAAAAAATGACGCATGTTATGACACAAATGTAATGAAAATAAACAAATTCCCCTTATTTTTTAAAAAAACCATAACGCATACTTTGACGCACTTGATAATATCTACTCTATTTATCATATATGCTTTTAATTTCCCATTAAGGGCTCAAGGCCATGAAAGCACGAACAAAAAGGGTTTTTTAAAAGCCCAACCGGGTTACACTTGGTCCTTTCCTCGTGATCATGGATCGCACCCTGATTTTCAAACCGAATGGTGGTATTTTACTGGACATCTGCAAGATGCTTCGGGAAAAAAATGGGGTTTTCAGTGGACCGTGTTTCGACGAGCTTTAAAACCTGAAAACAATCAAACCCATGATGAACAAAAAAGTGCATGGCGTAGCCAGCAAATTTATCTCGGACACCTTGCCGTCAGTGATCTAAATGAAAGAAAATTTTACTTTGCTGAGTCCATACAAAGAGCTGTCCTGGATTTAGCCGGGGCTTCAAAGCAGCAGCTTAAGGTCTGGTTACCTGGTTTCTATGCCGAGATGGATGAAAACAACGTTTTGACTTTAAAGGCCGAGACGATTGCACAAGGTCTTAACATCGCTATGGATTTAAAGATGCAGGTCCCGCAATCCCCCCTCTTGCATGGTGAAAATGGATTTTCACAAAAGTCTTCTCAGCAGGATGAAAAAGGTTTGGTCAATGGTAGTTATTATTATTCCTATACACACTTACCGGTTGCAGGAAAACTCCACATCGCAAAAAATAGCTATACAGTGACCGGCCAAGCCTGGATGGATCACGAGTTTAGTTCTTCAACTTTGTCCAAAAATCAAATCGGTTGGGATTGGCTGAGTCTGCCTTTAAAAAATAAGGCCGCTCTCATGCTTTTTCGCGTGCGAGACCAGAGGGGCTCTCAACAGGATTATTATAGCGGAACCTATGTTGACGAAGCCGGGAAAAAATATTCACTCTCGCGTTCAGACATTTTTTGGATTCCTAAAAAAACCTGGAAGAGCCCCCAGTCCGGTGGAATTTATCCCATTGAGTGGAAATTAAAAATTCCCAAATTTGATTTAGAGGTCGACTTACAAGCCCATTTTGCTAACCAGGAATTGATGACGCAAAAAAGTTCGCAGGTGATTTATTGG
>JAUHYS010000073.1 GCA_030426445.1 bacterium | reverse complement strand
TGGACAAAAGGTTCTAACGAAGCGCAAGAACTCACTAAAAAACTCAATGCTGCATTAGAATTATTTGGAACTCAGGCAAAAAGTGAATTTCCAAAATATCAAAAAACAATCGACAGCATTAAAATCAACCCTCAAGAAGATTGGGTGAGTCTCTCTGTCAGTTTTGATGAGGCCTTACTTGGAGATGCTAAAACAGGCCTAAAAGAAATGATCCAAAGTTTTTCAAAAGAACTTAAATCAGAACTCAATACCCAGCCATCGGATGGTTAGACATAAAAAATGAAGTAAAATGGTCTCTATGAATAAAAAACTGACAAAAAGATTACAACAATACGCCTTCATTTTTATCTGCAGCTTATTTTTAGTTAGCTGTGGAAGAGGCTGTCTTCAAAAAGATGCGCCAGCTCCCACACCGCAAGACCCCATTAAGGAAATTCCTAATTACGAGCTGATGCCTAAACAACTCAATGTCGTTGTAGGCATGAACATCCATAAAGTTCTCAGCTCTCCGATTGGCTCAAAGATACAGGAAAAAATCCCTCTAATAGCAAAACCCTTTATGGATGAGCTTGACGAAGTCACTTTTGGCTGGGAAGCAAAACAATTAGGTAAAGGCCCAGAAACAATCTTGGGCCTGCTGACTGGCAAGTTTGATACCAAAAAAGTTGAAGAACGCCTAAAACAGTATTCAGAAAAAAACCAAGAAAACTACCTCATTGAAGAATATCAAAATGCTAAACTTTATTATTTTCAGGAAAAGCCTCAAGAGACCTTAAGTATTTTAGGAAATAAGTTGCTCCTGGGACATAAAGATTTAGTCAAACAAGCCATTGACTTAGCTCGACAAGACCCCACAAGCCGAGCTCAAAACTCGATACTCAGTCAAGTCGATCTCATGAAACAAGTGAAAAGCATTGATAGCAAAAAAATGTTGTGGTTTGCTGCCATTGTTCCCGAACAGCAAGCAAACGCAGATGCGAGCCCAAATCATATTAAAGCAGTGGATTTAACGATTGATTTTCCAGAGGAACTCAACTTTGAATTGGGTTTAACGGCGGCTTCTGAAGCCGATGCCAAAGATATGGAAAGCCAAGCGCTTTCTTATCAAATCCTCTTTGGGCAAAGATTTTCTCAAAAAGATCCTAGCTTTGCGGAAGCCGTCAAAGCCATTAAAATCGAATCTCAAGGCAACCGACTCTCTATTTATTTTTCACTGACACCAGAGCAAATAAAAAGCTTGGAAAGCCTCAATTTAGGCCCTCAGTAAACTATTCACTCGCTATATTTAAATTAAATTCAAAAAAGTAAACTCTTTTAATAAGTTAGAGCCAACTATCAAACTCGTTTAGTTAAAAAAATAGCTAAAAACGAACCTTTTTCGCTTTTGCCTCGTCAATATTAAAGTAAGGTAAATATTTTCATCTCAAGCTGAAAAATAGGGATATTTTTACAGGCGAATTATTTATAAGATATAAAGATACCCTCAAAGGAGCTTAACAAATGAAAAACAATAAAATAATCAAGCTAAGTGTCTTTTTAAGTACATTTTTTACTTTTGCCTTTGCACAAGGCATTCAGGCACAAAGCGCTTATGAAACTTTTCAAAGAAAAGTTGAAGAAGACCCCGAACTTTTAAAAAACTTCGTCACCTACCCCTCGGATGTCCAAAAAAATATTTTAGAAGCCGCCAGAGAACCACAACTCTTAGTCCGAGCGCAAAGCCTACAAGAAAATTCCAAAAATGAGTTTCGCGACCTGGTCTCAGGCTACTCTCAGGATGAACAAGAAAAAATCTGGAATATTGTCCGTTATCCCGATTTGACAAAAGAACTCACGCAAGGAGGTAAAAAATCCTCATCTCAGCTAAAAAGCATTGCCTCGCGTTATCCCAAAGAAGTTCAAAAAGATATCACTTCAATCGGGCGTAAGCGTTACAGTACTTTAAAACAAATTGACGCGCTCTATCGAAGCACCTCACAAAAATCCGAAAATATTTTAAGAACTTACCCTCAGCGGACTCAAACTGCGTTTCGCCAGCTTCTTTCCTACCCAGAAATCATCAGCGCCATGAATCAGGACCTTAATTTTACTGTATTAATGGGAGAGGCCTATCACGAAAGACCCAGTGCTATTTTACAAACTTTTCGGGAAGAAAACATCCGTGTCACTCGCCAAAATAACGAAGCTATCGAGGATTGGCGAAGAGAGCTGGCTAATGACCCGCAAGCTCTTCAAGAACTACGCGAATCCGCAAACGAATTTAACCAAGAAACGGGCTATATCGAAAGTAGCATCCCTCCTCCGCAAAACAATTCTTCTGTCAATATCAGCTTAAATATTAATGCATTTCCCTATTGGTTTGGTTACCCTTCTTGGTACAGCTATGATTATTGGAGACCTTATCCTAGTTGGTATCATTGTGGTTGCTATTGGGGTCCTGGAAATTCCTTCTTTGTCTTTGGATTACCCTCTTATTATTATACCAATTGGTATTTTCATTCTCCCCGACATTATCATCGCCATCGACACCTTTCGGACCGCTATGTCAGACATTACTATCGTCATCGTTCGGCCCACTACGGCTTTAACCGTGCAGTCCACCGCTGGGAGAGAACCCATCAACGCTCTTTTGATCATAACTGGCATCGACACCGCGCAGAATATTCAAAACAAAACCGAAACCGTGACTTGCGTTATCGCCATGAAAGCACAAAAAACCGTAGAACAAGAACCCGAAACGAAACGTATATTCGCCAAAAATCGAAATCGACACAGAGCACAACAATTCGGACACGGCAGGGCAATCAGCGCCACAAACAACAGGATGTGAAAATCGGGACAAAGACCTCAACTAGGAGCCCTTCGAATACACAAAGGTCCAAACTGGAAAACACATCGACACGGCAAAAAAAATATCAAAAGCCTGCAATCAACTCAACCCGTTCGCGGTCAACGAAAGAAAAACCATCGGTACAAAAGGTGGAATATCGCGAAAAAAGTTCTCAATCACGGTCGACTATAAACCGATCTAGTCGAGGCGAATCCAGAAGCCGCTCTAGTTTTGGCAATCGTTCCAGCGGCAGTTCGCGTTCAATGGGAGGTGGAGGCTTTCGTTCGGGAGGCGGTGGCGGCCGACGTAGCCGTTAGGCTGGGGGCTGATAATAAGTCACTAAAACTTTGGCTTGCTCAAGAGCAGCAATAGACTCAGACTTTTTATGAAAATTTTGTTGTAACATAGATTCTGCATAAAAAAAGATGGGCTCTTCAGGTAATAAAGACTTGGCTTGTTTTAAGAATTTAAGCGCCTCTTCCAACTTATCCTGTTTTTCTAACACATAGGTTAAGACTAAAAGATCATAAGCCTGAACAATCGCCGAAACTGGATTTTTTAATTTATTTTTTAAAGCTTCTTGAGCAAAAGTGAGCACACTTTTGGCACGTTGAATATTGAGTTCGGACTCTTGCTTGATTGCATCCACGATATCAACAAAACTTCCTTTTTTATAACAAAGGCTCAATAATTCATCAAAATACCTTAATTTAACACAGAACTTGAGGGCCATCCGAATTTCATGCTCTGCTTTTTTTAAAAGGCTTTTTTGCTTCTCTAACTCTAAATTTAAACTCTCTTTTTTGAATTCTTTGGCCTTAAGAAATTTAATTTTACTGAGGTCTTTACAAAAAGTAGGCTCATCGGGATCGAGTTCAACGGCTTGATTGAGACTTGATTCTCCCTCGGTTTTTTTTCCAAGTTGAAACTGAGCACGGCCCAAATTAGCATAGGCTGAGGCTAGCTTAGAATCTAACTCTATACTTTTTTGAAACTGTTGACAGGCAGCTTCGTAATTTTTTGTTTGAAGATAAATCAGACCCAAGTCATGGTAGTGGTTGGCAAGTTCGGGTTCCGATTTTATTTTATCCAGTAAAGCTAACTTTTTTTTCTCTAACTCGTCAGAGCTCAGTATTTTTTTATCAGTTGCTTTTTCTGTCTCTAATGTAAGACCTTGGCTGTCTGCCAATTTTTCCTCGATCTTTTGCACGGATTCCAAGTTAGCATTGGATTCTTGAGTCGATTTTTGCAACTGATTTTGACGCATAGAATTCTATTTTTGCAATTGTCTTAAAACAAACTGCAGAATACCTCCATGACGGTAATACTCGATTTCATCAGGAGTATCAATACGCAATAACACATTAAAAAATTTTTCTATTCCGTTTTTCTTCACTTTGACTCGAAGCGTTTTTCGAGGATGTAAATCTTCTGCAAGTCCAATAATATCCAAAACTTCGTGGCCAGTCAGACCAATGCTTTCGCTGTTTTCTTCGGGCAGAAATTGCAAAGGCAAGACACCCATCCCAATCAAATTACTTCGATGAATTCTCTCAAAACTTTCTGCAATTACCGCCTGCACGCCTAATAACTTTGTCCCTTTCGCTGCCCAGTCTCGAGAAGAGCCCGTTCCGTATTCCTTTCCCGCTAAAATCACAAGAGGGGTTTGACGTTTTTGATATTGCATCGCAGCATCATAAATAGACATTTCTTCTTCTTCGGGAAGCAAAAGTGTCATACCACCTTCGGTTCCGGGTGCCAGCAAATTTCTTAAGCGAATATTGCCAAAGGTTCCACGCATCATCACTTCGTGATTTCCACGACGCGAACCAAAACTGTTAAAATCTTTTACCTCAACTCCATTGGCTTTGAGATAAATTCCAGCAGGGGATTTTTCGGGAATCGAACCCGCAGGAGAGATATGATCCGTTGTCACCGAGTCCCCCAATAAAGCTAAAACCCTTGCCTCAAAAATATCTTTTACGGCCAAAGGTTCTCGCGGCATATTCTCAAAATAAGGCGGGTGCTTTACATAAGTGGAATCACCTTCCCAAGAAAAAGTCTCCCCTTTGGGAAATTCCAAACTTTTCCACTCATTATCACCTTGAAAGACCTCACCATAAGATTGGGTAAACATGTCTTCTTTAATCGCGTGGTGAATGGTTTCCAGGACCTCTTTTTGGCTCGGCCAAATATCTTTAAAATAAACGGGATTTCCCGACTCATCTTGGCCCAGCGCCTCATGATACAGATCGATTTTCATGGTACCTGCAATCGCATAAGCCACCACCAAAGGCGGCGATGCCAGATAATTAGCTTTGACGTGGGGATTGATTCGGCCTTCAAAATTGCGATTACCCGATAAGACCGCCGCGCTGACTAAGTCTTTTTGACGTATAGCCTCTTGTATTGGTTTAGGCAAAGGACCGCTATTACCAATACAAGTCGTACAACCGTAGCCAACCAGATTGAAGCCTAGTTTTTCTAGATAGTTTAATAAATTAGATTGTTTTAGGTACTCTGTTACAACTTTAGAACCCGGTGCTAAGCTGGTCTTGACCCAAGGTTGAACCCTCAAGCCTTTTTCAAAGGCCTTTTTAGCCAGCAGGCCAGCTGCAATCATAACAGAAGGGTTGGAAGTATTGGTACAGCTCGTAATAGCTGCAATCACGACAGAACCATTGCTAAGATCGAATTCTCTTTCATTAAACTTTACACTAACCGATTTTTCTAAATCATTTTCGCGGTATACATCCATGAGGGCCTGATGAAATAAAGGTTTGGCTTGGTCCAAGGGAATTCTATCTTGGGGACGCTTCGGCCCTGCCAAACTAGGCACCACTGTGGAAATATCTAACTCTAAACTATCCGAAAAGATGGGGTCTTCCGCTTTAGCATGATGAAACATGCCCTGCTCTTTAAAATATTTTTCCGCTAATTTGGCCTCCTCATCGCGGCCGGTTAGTTTCAAGTATCGGATTGACTCGCTATCAATAGGAAAAAACCCCATGGTGGCACCGTATTCTGGAGCCATATTGGCAATCGTCGCACGATCCGGTAGACTGAGCTCACTTAAACCTGGACCGTAAAACTCCACAAACTTACCGACCACACCTTTTTTGCGAAGCATCTGAGTCACGGTGAGCACTAAATCGGTGGCCGTGGAACCCTCCGGAAGTTTTCCAGTCAGTTTAAATCCCACCACTTGAGGAATAAGCATCGAAATCGGCTGTCCCAGCATGGCAGCTTCGGCTTCAATGCCCCCAACTCCCCAGCCTAAGACTCCCAGGCCATTAATCATGGTAGTATGCGAATCCGTCCCAACTAAACTATCGGGAAAGACCCAGGTCTTGCCATCACAGGCTTGTCCCCATCTTTGGGTAAAGGCAGGAGCAGCTAAATGTTCTAAATTGACTTGGTGGACAATACCCATGCCTGGTGGCACGACACGAAAGTTTTTAAAGGCTTGTTGGCCCCAGCGCAAAAAGCGATAGCGCTCTGAGTTGCGTTGAAATTCAAGTTCGGTATTTTTTAACAAGGCATCTTTTTGACCAAAAAAATCGACCTGGACCGAATGGTCAATGACGAGATCACAAGGCTGCAAAGGATTAATCTTACTGGGATCCCCTCCCATTTTTTGAATGGCTTCACGCATGGCTGCCAAATCCACGACAGCGGGGACGCCGGTAAAATCTTGCAACAAGACCCTGGCAGGGCGAAAGGCAATTTCGGTGTCGGGATCTTTTTGGGGGTCCCAATGGATTAAGGCCTCGATACTTTGCCGGTTGACTGACTGGCCATCTTCGTGACGCAATAAATTTTCTAAAAGAACTTTTAAGGCATTGGGTAGTTTTGCAACATTTTTGTAGCCGGCTTCTTCCAAGGCTGTAAGGCTAAAATAAAAGAAATTTTCTTGTCCTAATTTTAATTTTTTTAAGGTGTGAAAACTGTTTTGAGATTCGGATGTCATTTTTTTTCCTTATCAGATGTTATGGACCTGTTGAATAATCACTTTTTTCCACTTTTTGGCTAGCAGCTCAAACGCCACTGCTAAGCCAAGCTGATGAAATTCTTAATGATACATTGGCTAACATAGATAAGAATTTCATCAAGCGCCGTTTCAAAAAGCGATTTTTCAACAGGTCCGTTACAAGTTTAAAAAACTCGCTCGAAATCTAATGGATTTGACTAGAATATTCAAGCTAGCTTTTAAAAGAAGCAAAGGGCAAGTAAATCGTCACTTGGGTTCCTTGGTCCTTTTCGCTATTGATTTCTAAAACCCCATGATGTTCTTGAATGATTTTTTGTGTCACCATCAGTCCCAAGCCTGTTCCTTCAGATTTGGTTGTAAAAAAAGGCGTAAATAAATCCTCTAAATGCTCTTTTTTAATTCCCGTACCGGAATCCCGAATCACTAACTCGGCCACCGGGGTCCTTTTCCCTTGAGAAAAAAGCCTTCTTGCGTCACGGTTAAAGCGCGTTTGTAAAAATAAGGTCCCTTCTTTTGGCATGGCTTCACAAGCGTTTTTAATCAGATTGAGCACAGCTTGCTTAAGCACATGGCTATCCGCCATGACTAAAGGAAGAGATGGGTCCAAAAACATTTTAACTTTAAGACGTTTATGGATCTCAATATATTGTAATTTCATGACCTCATCTAAGACTTGGTTGAGATTCATCGGAGCTAATGTCAATTTACGCGGCTTGTTAAAGTCCAATAGCTGGGTTAATAAGGCATTTAGCCGATCCACCTCGCTAATAATCATTTTAGAGTATTCTTCCCGCTCTTGAGGGTCTTTTTCTTGCGTTAGCATCTGCGCTGCACCCCGAATGCCGCCCAAAGGATTCCTGATTTCGTGAGCTAAGCCCAAAGCAAGTGTTCCCATCATGGACAATCGATCCCGCACGCGGCTTTCCTCTTTTAAACTCTGAGATAAACCAAACTCGCTAATAATAGTGATCACGCCACTGGGTTTTCCTAAAGGGCCCAAAGGAGCCATTTCGATATCGGCGGTCTTATTTTCATCACAAACCTGTAAATTGAAGTCATGAATAATCAAGCTACTGCCCACAGCAAGTACCTCTTTAATATATTCATAGATAATATTTTTTTTAGCCACGAACACAGTCAGGTCTTGATGCAAGCACGCCTTTGAAGAACTTTTAAAAAAGCCTTCTGCGGCATGATTAATGTATTGGATCTTGTTGTCTTGATTGACAATCAGAATGGCCGAGTGCAGGGAATTAAACAGAATATCTAACCAGGATTGAACTTCCTTTTTGTTGAAGTCTAGTTTCATGAAATGAATACTAAAGTTGAAAGCCTCGATCAGCAAGTAGGAAATTTAACACTGAATAAAAGCCAAGGAGATATTATCGGCCTTTGGAGTACGGCCATTAGGCAATTGTTTAGAAAGCATCAAATTATGGTAGCTATCAATCATACGGTCTGCAACATTAGAGAGACTTCCTTTACCTACGATATTGGCAATGTTGATCAACTGAAACTTCTTATCAAAAAAATTGTCTGTAATCCCATCTGTCATAATCACCGCCCGGTCTCCCGCTTTATAGGGTATTTTACTATAGCTAATATCACGCTGAGCTTGCATTTTATCCAAACCCAGGCAACGGCTTAAAATATGATTGAGTTCAAAAGCAGTCGAACAATCGACCAGGCCCTCACTCAGCAAATACTGTCCTTGAGTATGGTCCTGACTCTGATAAACAATTTTTTTCTTTCGGACTAATAAAACTTTGGTGTCTCCAACATGAGCCACCTCTAAGTCTGAATCGTTAATCCGCACGGCCGCAAAGGTACAACCCATTGGCGTTCGGCCACCCAATCGAGAATCCAACTCAGAACGGGCTAAAATTGCATCATTAGCATAGACAATAGCATCCAGAAAATCTCTTCCCTCTTCGATGGCGCTTTCAAAAAAATCAATGGCAACACAACTCGCAATATTCCCCCCCAAATGGCCTCCCATTCCATCTACTACTGCAATTATTTTTTGCTTAGGGATCACAATAATTGCATCTTCATTTACATTTTTATAACCAATTCCGGAATCCGTCACAGCGTAGACTTCATGGTTTTCAAACTTTTCTTGAATAGCTCCCCATTGGTTATTTCTAATTTTGTGGACGTGGGAAACGGCTTCAGGTCGATAAGACTTTGAACTGAG
>JAUHYS010000334.1 GCA_030426445.1 bacterium | reverse complement strand
ACCAAGGTTTACATGACTCTCTTCCTTATATTGCTTATCTCCTTTATATCTTAAAATCAGCATATCGCGAATTTGAAGAACGCTTAGGAAAAATGAAAACACCGCGTGGAGAAAAAACGGCTTTGATTGTATTAGCAATACAAAAATCAAATGAAGTATTTCGAATATCTGATCTTCAAAATAAATGTCCTGGCATTAGTGTAGATATGATTCGTAAAGTTTTAAAAGATTTAAGGACAAAGGAAAAAATAATATGCCTTGGACGTGGCCATACTGCTCAATGGAAAAAAACAAAGAAATGGATGAATTAGGTAATATCTCTTTAATTAGGTAATTATATAGGTAATTAACATATTCACAATACAAAAATAATCTTAAGACATTAATAATAAATAGTATCCTAAGGGGTTTACATGAAGCTTAAAGATAAAATTAAAAATATACTCATATTTAAATACTCAGTTTGTTTAGCTGGGAATTAATCAAGAAGTATCAATTCGAATATAACTCGTCAAACTCTATCAAGACTGCTAGCATAGCCCACATATGAACCTCAGAGATCTTCAATATTTTATTGCGGTTGCTAAAGAAAAACACTTTAGTCGAGCCGCCAAGCTCTGCCATGTTTCTCAACCTACCTTAAGCATGCAAATCAAAAAATTGGAGGACGAACTTGGGAGTCAACTCTTTGAGAGAGAAGGCAAAAAAGTTGTTCTCACTCAAGTCGGAGAGGCCATTTTAGAAAAAGCCCAGGCTATTCTGAAAACAAGTGCTGATATCGAAAACATTGCAAAAAATTTACAAGACCCTTTCTCACAACCCTACAAGGTAGGAGTGATACCAACTTTAGCTCCGGACCTACTCCCTCTCATTCAGCCTTATTTAAAAAAGAGTTTACCTAAATTTAAATTTTGGATTTGGGAGGGGCAAACACATGTGATTAGCAAAAAACTCACAGCAGGAAAACTCGACTTTTTACTCTTAGCGCTTCCCCTAGATTTACCCGATACAGTTGAAAAAACTCTTTTTAAAGAAGACTTTCATCTTGCCCTGCATCCCAGTCATCCGCTGGCAAAATATTCTTCTCTTTCTCAAAAACAACTCAAAGAGCAAAGACTTTTATTGCTCGAAGAGGGGCATTGTCTGCGGAATCAAGCCTTAGAAATTTGCAACTCCAACCAAGCTTATGAAGATCAAGCCTTTCAATTTACTAGTCTATCCACTTTGATTGAAATCGTTAAAAACGGTGAAGGCATGACTTTGCTTCCCCAGCTTAGTTTAAAGCGTTTTAGTGGAAAGAACCTAAAAATCATTCCTTTTAAAAGACCACAACCTTACCGAAGCATCGGCATGGTCTGGAGAAAGTCCCATCCTTTTCAGGAAAGTCTACAAAAAATTTTTTCTACGCTTCAAGAGTTAGGTTTGTAAAACAAATCAATAATAGAAATTATCTATTATTGATATAAAAATAATCGATTTTACAAATTAATTATATTTTCTAAAATAGAATCAAAAGAAACATTAACAAAACAGGAGATTTAGATATGCTAAAAAACCAAGAAGGAAACCCAGTCCCTCAAGTCACTTTTAAAACCAGAGAAAACCAAAAACTCGTTGAGCTTAATTCGGATGAAATTTTTAAAGGCAAGCGCGTCATTGTCTTTGCCTTACCTGGAGCCTTTACGCCGACTTGCTCTTCTTCTCATCTACCCAGATACAATGAACTCGCCCCTATTTTTCGCAGCCAAGGCATCGATGAAATTATATGTCTTTCGGTCAATGACCCCTTTGTCATGGAAGCCTGGGCGCAAGATCAAAAGTCCGATCATGTACGTCTCATTGCTGATGGAAATGGAGAGTTTAGC
>JAUHYS010000333.1 GCA_030426445.1 bacterium | reverse complement strand
CGCACAATTGATGTGAAAGTAAAATAAAAAGAAAGTAGCTAAATAATGAACCTATGATATGTATTCCCACACATGAAAAAGCTCATAAAACTTTTTATCTGTGTGGGAATGCTTTCTGCTCTTTCTATAAGCTTTAAAGCAAACACCTTTCTTAGTTCACAAGATCCTAAAAATTACTTTGATATATTTAAAACATCCCCTCATATTGCTGTCACTCGAGTCGAATCCATAAAAAAAACAAACCTGAAAGACAGCTTTTATAATTATCAATTTAAAGTCATTTATACTATCAAAGGAGATCAGCAAAAAAACATACAAGTTATCCAGGAAAAAATTTTTCCAGATCAGGAAGCATCACTTAAAGAACAAGATCTGGCTTTGATTTTCTACTCTCCCCTACCTTCATTTAATATTTTTACAAATGCCAAAAAACAGGGTGTTGAATATCGGCTTTTTGGAGGACAAAAAAGCTTCGTTCTTTTGAACGAGTGGAATTTGTCAGAAATTGTATCTTGGATAAAACAGATTGAACCCATTTATATTCATCAAAAAAATAAACAAGGTGAAAAGAATTTATTTATTGAATCCTTAAAGGTACCCGAAGCAAAAATTCGAGAGGATGCTGCACAAAAATTAGCAGGTCTAAAATTGACGCAGGGCGCCTTGTCATCTAGCCAAGTTAATAGTATCTTGCTTACTTTGAAGAACATAAAATTAAGTTCTTTGGCCCAAACAAACTTAATCAAAGTTTTAGGGAGAAATTCCAGCCATGAGGAGTTAGCAAACATTGCTAACTCCTCAGTTGGAATTCAAAAGTGGGTGGCGATCCAACAACTGGAAAAACTTGGTTTTTCATGGAAACTTGAAAAACTGATTGAAGATTTTAACCAATTAGAGGAGCCCGAAAAACTGAAACCTCTTAAAATCATCGTTCAATATAAAAAAGATCAAGCCAGCCCTTTTTTAATTAAATTATTAGAAAGCAATGAAAAGGACAATATCAAAGCAAAAGCAATTGAGACGATGGTGGAGTTTTTCAACCCAGACTACGAAAAGATACTCCTCTCTCAATTACAAACTAGAGATCTTAATTTAAAAACTTATGCGATGGTGGCTTTAGGTAAAACACAAAGCAAAAAAGCTCTACCAAAATTAATACAATTACTCGATGACCCGCACCCAAGAATTCACGGAACGGCAAAATTGGCCCTTGAACAAAGCCAAGATCCTGAAGCTAAAAAAATTCTCAAAGAACGTTACGAGCGGGTCGGTGAAGGGCACGTGCATTAATGCTAAGAGATAATAAAAAGATACTGATTTAAGTAATTAATCTAGCTTCCACAACTTTGGACCCTAGGTTAAAAACTAAGCAACTAATTAAGTAGATAAACCGATAATATATATTGGGTAGTTTCTTTATTTTATGCCACAGTGCATTAAATTAGAAGAAATCTAAAAAGAGGAATCTAAAAATTCAAACCAAACATAATAAAAATAAGTTTGAAATATAAGGATGTATACATGATGATTCGTTCAATAATTAACAACTTTTTTAAAGGCCTCATTCTCTGCAGCACTTTTATATGGATATCGTGTGGTAGTAGCATAGAAGAACCCATACTCAGCCCTGGAGAAACCGTCATTGAAGGAGGCGTTTTTGGCCCCAATGTTTGGGGGACCCCAGATGAGTTCCGTGGCGCAGGTATTATCAATAAAGAAGAGTTTTTAATTGGAGGACCACTTGCAAGGGGTATCAAAGGAGATATCCTGATTCAAAATGACAAAGCTCGATTTATTCTCAGTCAACCAGGTCGAACAGCAGGAATTGGCACCTTTGGTGGACACATTGTAGATGCTGACCTCTTT
>JAUHYS010000072.1 GCA_030426445.1 bacterium | reverse complement strand
GTTGCCATTTGAAGATTCCGTTTTTAGGCATGAATTAGGGGCTGTCAAAAAGATAAATTGGGTCGGTGATCAAAATAGTACGGTTTATGAGCGTCTGTGGTGTCAGCCTAGCCTGAGTGTAATCGGTATGGATGTCCCTAATATTCAGGGGGCAAGTAATCAATTAATTGACGTTGCTAGAGCGAAGGTTTCGTTACGGATTGTTTCAGGAATGGACCCCAAGCTTTGTTTGGAAAAGCTCTGTGCATTCTTAGAAAAAGACCCTCCTTTTGCCTGTGAAGTTAAAGTGTTTCCAGGAGCTCAGGGCAAACCTTGGAAGACTCAACCCGAAGGCCCTGCTTTTCAAGCGGCACAAAGAGCCCTTGAAGCCGGCTATGGTCGGAAACCTGTTTTTATTGGTTGTGGTGGTTCGATCCCTTTTGTTGATCCTTTAGTTGAGCAATTTAATGGTGTGCCTGCACTCTTGATTGGTTTGGAAGACCCTCATTGTAATGCTCATGGAGAAAACGAAAGTTTACATTTAGAAGATTGGAAAAAAGGGATGCTGTCAGCAGTTAATCTTTACAACGAGCTTAGCAAAATTTAAAGTATATTAAATTGAAAGCGAAAACCACCTACTTGAATTTCGTCGCCATCTTGGAGTAGGGCTTCCTCCACTTTTTGATCATTGACTAAAATACCATTTGAACTTTTTAAATCAACAATAACATAGCCTTCGTCTGTTTTACTAATATTGGCATGCTGTCGACTGATGCGGGATTCTTTGAGGACAACATCATTGCTGGGGGAACGTCCCATGGTTGTGGTTTCGCCTAAAATATATTCATGTTCATCCAAGGTGCCTTCAATGAGTAACAGTGATGCTTCAGAGCCTTCCTGAGAAGGTGAGGCCTTTGCTGCAGCTAATTCGCCAGTGGGTTCGTCAACGGGTGGAAGGACTTCCTCTGAACTTTCCTCAAATGGGATATCTTTTAGAATATGAGAAATAGAATCGTCTTGAGCAACTTCTGGAGCTTTTTCAGGGCCGTTTTCTTGATTTAGTGATTTTGCTGAAGCCTCTTTTTCGCTAAAGTAATCCCCTTCGATTTCTAAAAAATCGTCATATTCTTCTTCTATAGTTTGATTAGGAGTTTCTTTAGGCTTGTCACTTTTAGCGATTATTTGTTCAGCAATTTCAGCTTCACTAATTCCCATGGGAGGGGTTTCTTCTAAGCGTGGAGAAATTTTTTCTTTCGCCTCCTCAGTTGATTTCTCACTGCTTTCGTTTAGGTTGAGGAGTTCTTCTGCAGAAAGACTTTCTTTATCTTCTTTAAACTCTTCAATTTTTTCTTCCTCTGTACTTTGATCTTTAGGAGTATAAGGACGACCCAAAATATCTTCATATTTTTGAATAGAGCTTTTTATGGTTTCTAAGATGGTATTATACTTTTTGATTTCTTTGTTTTGAACTTTTTGTTCATTTTTAAAATCTTCGTCACTGTACTCTTCTAGCATGTGTCGAAATTTAGCTTCTTCTAAAATGCTTTCATGACGTGATAAATAGCCCTGTTGTTCTTCTTTAAGCTCATAAAGTTTTTCGAGCTCTTCCTCTAATTCTTGGCATTTTTCTTCAAAAGATTCGCGTACTTTATCAAGTTGTGTTTCATAATCTGACTTTACTTTGAGAAAAACGTCATCTGAGACGTTTTCCTTATGTTCGTACATTTTTTCAAGCCTTTTTTCTAAAAGCTCCATTTCATCTTTAATTTTACTTGAGTCTTTTACAAGAATTTCTTGAACTTGATAGGGGGCTAAATCAATGGATGCAGTTGTGTTATCTTTTTTTGAGCTTTTTGCTTTCTTTTTTGTTTTTTCAGATGTTTTAGAGTCTTCTATTTTTTCGATTTCATTAGTTTCTACTTTTTTGTCAGATTCTTTTTTCTTTTCTAAATTGGACTTGGATGTTGTTTTAGGATCTTGTTCATCTGATTTACTCGAGATTGCCATATATTATCTGCCTCCTTAACCTTAAACCTAACTATGCTAAATATTTTTTGAATTCGTTTTAACTTATTGTAAAAAAGCTAATCTGAAAGGTCAAACAATTATACTTTAAAATTCACAATTTCAACACTTTATTTTTTTTAAATCTTAATTCATTATTTTAAAATAAATATCTGATATTTATATGTTTTAAGAATAAAAGTAGATGACTTAAATGTCCATTCAAGGGTCCAGAGAAAGCGAAATAGTGTTAATATTAATAAGAAATAGATTTTAAGATAGAAATTAGGGATTTACTTTGTCCTCAAAATATTCAAGCATGTGCTTGCTAAGTTTATTAGGAGACTCAGTTTTTTATGACTCAAAATAAGAGAAAAACTCCTCAGCCAGTTCCTCGCAAGAAGGTCGAAGATGATTTAGAGAAAACAGTGATGGATTTCGATCTTAGCGCATTTGAGGAGGTGGATAAAAAGGAAAACGAAGACATTGTGCAAGAAACAAAGCAAGAGACTCCTTCGGTATCTCCTTCGCTTAGCTCTTCAAAAAAAGCACCCCCTGTTCCTAAAAGACGAAATAAAAACTATGAAAATAACGATGAAAAAACGGCGTTAGATATTAATTTAACTGAACTTGAAGAGCAACATAATAAAACCACTAACCACTTGAGTTCTTCTGATAAAAAAAAGGCTCCTAAAAAACTCTCAGAAGATGATTTTGATAAAACAGCTTTGGATATTGATATTAGCATGCTGGAGAATAACAAAGAAATCACGGGAAAAGTAAGAGTCCCGATTGATGAAACGGCTATAGTTAATGTTACCCCATCTGAGGATTCAGGTTTTTTTGATGATGATTTTTTTAATGAGGAAATTACTGGGACTCATCAGATACCCGTAGAAATGGAAACTCCAGGGTACCCTTCTTCTTCGCAGCAAGATGAAACTAGATACCTTGAAGTAGACTCAACTGAACTTAAGGAGTCTGCTGAACCTTTGTCTCAGATAAAAAAAACAGAAAAAGAACCTATATTAGAAGGTGCCTCTCAAAATTTTTCTTCAACAAACGCAATAAAATCAAGTTCGTTGTCAATTGGTCAAAGGCTTTTTTCTTTGTATAGTTTCTTTTCGGGTGCAGTGTTTTTTTTGATTTTGATTGCTTTGGGAGGTTCTTTTTTTAATGGGCTTGCTATCATACTTTCTTCTAGTTTTGCCTTCATTGGAGGACTTGGGCTATTGGGAGCCGTGGTAGTTGGATGGTTAAAACCCAGACTTGTCTTTTTGTCTATGATGATTTTGTGGCTTAGTTTAGTCACTTTCATGGGCTTTTATGGGGCTAATTCTCAAATATACTATTTTTATGAACTACCTTTAAGCTCTGTCATGGCTTTCTTTTTCTTTTTGACGGCTTCGGTAGTTATGGCTTCTTTGGTTTTAATGAAAAAGAGTTCATTTTTACTAAAAATTCCAGGAGGAGTGGGATGGCTTTTTATCTCTTTGGCTTTTTTGATCAGTCTTTTTAGCTCTGCTTCATATGATGGTGGTTTTTGGAGCCCTGCATTTTTTGAGGGAGTGCCCCTTTATTTGCGCCCCAGTTTTTTTGCTTTGGTAATTGGTTTTCCCCTTCTGGGCGTTTCCGTTGTTCTTTCCATGATCTTTAAAAAAACTGACCAAAAAGAAATGGGTAGAGGGTCACTCGCACTTTTATTAGTTTTATGTCTTATTTCTTATGGATTAGGAATCAATCTTCTAGCAAGAAATTCTCATCAAACAACCCCCAGTCAGGTTTCAAATGCTGACCTTTCTCAATTGACGCAATAAAATTGAAGTTATTCTAATAGATTTAATGATTGAAAAGAATAAAAGAAATATGTCTATTCCTTTTGAGTGCAGTTTTGTTAATGTGTTTTTAACTTTTTAGTTTTAAATAAGGTCATAAATTTCACTATCCCATATATATCATTTATTTTATCAATGGGTGTTGTACGATAAGTTAGGAGAAATAAAACTATGCTGGAGACTTTACAAACGTGGTGGTCTTTGCATTCTGGAGTAGAAAAGTTTTATTGGGTGATTGCCATTCCTTTTACTTTGTTGTTTTTAATTCAGTTAGTCATGACTTTTTTAGGAGGCGATGCGGATTCCCTTGAGTTAGGAGATAACGCAAGTGACTTAGGAGCGGATATAACAGATCATGGGGGGTTTCATTTCTTTACTGTTAAGAATTTAATTGGTTTTTTTACTATCTTTGCATGGTCAGGTTTGGCCTGTCTATATAATGGACTTTCATCTATCTATTCCATTGTGATTTCATCTGCAAGCGGTATTGCTATGATGCTAGTCATGGCAAGTATTTTTTATTTGATGAGTCGTTTAGCTTACAGCGGTAATTTTCATATCAAAAACTGTATAGGGGTTTTGGGAGAAGTCTACCTTACGATTCCAGCGAATAGAGAAGGCCTGGGTAAGGTGCATATTAAAGTGCAAGGAGCTCTGCGAGAAATTGAAGCCATGACAGATGAATCGAATGATCTTAAGCAAGGAAGCCTAGTTAAAGTGATACAAGTCATTAATGAGCAAGCTCTTCTAGTTTCTAAATATAAATAAAATCTAAACTCGATTTTGATTTACCAAAGTATCATCCATTAAAAAAATAGTTTTTCAATCTTTTTTAAGGAGTCAAAATGTTCGAAAATTTATTTGGCAGTGTTTTTGTTCTAGGCATTGTTGTCGCCGTTGTTCTTTTTATTTTTGTGCTCTTATTTTCGCTATTCAGGAGATACAAAAGGTGTCCCTCTGACCGTATTATGGTGGTTTACGGGAAAGTTGGAAAAGGGTCAGAGGGAATGGGTCGTTCCGCTCGTTGTGTGCACGGAGGGGCTGCTTTCGTCTGGCCGATTATCCAAGATTATGCCTATTTAGAACTCACTCCTATTTCAATAGAAGTCAATTTGACCAATGCATTGAGTAAACAAAATATTCGAGTCGATGTCCCTTCTCGTTTTACTGTAGGTATCTCTACTGAGGAGGGTGTCATGGTTAATGCAGCCGAAAGGTTATTAGGACTGATGCCTGCTGAAATCCATGATTTGGCAAAAGATATTATTTTTGGTCAATTACGTTTGGTCATTGCAACCATGGACATCGAAGAGATCAATAGTAATCGCGATAAGTTTCTCGCCAATGTGACTTCAAACGTTGAGGCTGAACTCAAAAAAATTGGTCTTAAGCTCATTAACGTTAACGTGACGGATATTAAGGATGAATCAGGCTACATTGAAGCTTTGGGAAAAGAAGCGGCCGCCAAAGCAGTCAATGATGCCAGAAAGAGCGTGGCTGAAAAGACCCGAGATGGTTCTATCGGAGAAGCCAATGCACAAATGGAAGAGCGTGTAAAAGTGTCTTCTGCTGTAGCTGATGCACGAATTGGTGAAGCGGAAGCCGACCGCAAACAGCGTATCGAGTTGGCCAATGCCGATGCAAAAGCAAAGGTGGGTGAAGCAGAAGCTTTACGTGAAGAAAGAGTTCAAACCGCTGGAGCCAATGCCCGTGCTGTAGAAGGAGAAAACACTGCTCGAGTGGATATTGCGAATTCAGAAGCTCAAAGACGACAGGCTGAAGCCGAAGCATTACGTAAGGCCGTGGCAGCGGAAAAAGTCAGTCAGGCAAAGGCACTCGAGGAAGCCTACTCTGCAGAAAAAACGGCTGAAATAGTTCGCGCACAAAGAGATAAAGCGACTCAAGAAGCTAATATTGTCGTCCCTGCTCAAGTAGATAAACAAAAAATTGAGATTGAAGCCGAAGCCGAGGCCGAGAAAATTCGACGGCAAGCAAAAGGGCAAGCGGATGCTGTGTACTTTAAGATGGATGCTGAAGCCCGTGGTATTTTAGAAATTTTAAGTAAGCAAGCTGAGGGTTTTGAAAAAATTGTGAGTGCAGCGGGTAATAACTCTCGAGATGCTGTTATGTTAATGATTGCTGATAAATTACCGGAGCTGGTTAAAACTCAAGTTGAAGCCATTAAAAATATTAAGATTGATAAAGTGACAGTGTGGGATTCGTTGGGAGGTCGAAAAGAGGGAACCTCAACGGCGAATTTTCTTTCTGGAATGTTAAAATCACTTCCGCCCATGGAAGAGATGTTTAAAATGGCAGGCATGGAATTGCCTGGTTTTTTAAAAAGTGAAAAACTAAAAGGTGAGCAAAGTAAAAGTGAAAACACCTCAACAATTTCAGAAGAGATAGAAGTAGATGAAATAATTGATTCAGATATGGATAAAAAAGAGTAGAGTTTTTATTTAAGATACAGGAACAACTTTTTTAATATGGCCACTTCGTAGGTCATCGACGGCATTTGTCAGTCCTTGAATACTTAAAGGGTACATCGAGATTAAATGGCTAATGGCGCGAATCGTGGGATGATGTTCCCAATAGTCTTCACTTTCTGGGTTGAGCCAAACCACAGATCGATAGTGCTCTTTGAGTAAACGCAGGTATTCGATGCCTGGTTTTTGGTGAGCCTCCCAATAATCAATAGAACCATTTGGCGCAAAGAGTTCATAGGGGTTCATACAGGCATCCCCGATAATAATAACATGAAAACTATGGCGATACTTGCGAAAGACCTCTTCTAATGGGATGCTTTGATTTTGTTGCATATTGGTGAAAAGTTTTTGATAGATGCAATTGTGAAAATAAAAATGTTGAAAAGCCTTAAAGTGAGTCGAGGCATGAGCTGCCGAAAAAAGAGATTCCATCAGGTGTGCATAAGGGTCCATACTGCCACCTACATCCATTAATAATAGCAATTCAGACTGGTTTTTGTGAGGAGCTTCAAAAACTAAATCAATATCACCAGCATTCTTGCAGGTGCTATCAATGGTTTTTTCCATGTTCAATTCGGTTTCTTGTCCGACACGGTCCAGCTTTCTGAGTCTTTTTAAAGCGGTTTTAAATTGTCGAGTATCTAAGACTCGATCTTGACGGTAATTGCGAAAACGACGTTCCTCAGCAACTTGCATAGCAGAACGCCCCCCGCCAGGACCTCCAATACGAATTCCAGAAGGGTGAGCCCCCGAGTGCCCAAAAGGTGAAGTCCCTCCGGTCCCAATCCAATAGTTTCCTCCGTGATGTTCCTCTTTTTGTTCTGCAAGTCGTTCGAGTAATTTTTTGCGTAATTCTTCTAAATCCAGTTTTTGAATCCCTTCAGGTAATTTAGGGCGTTGAGAGGAGTCCAGGGTTTTATTGAGCCAATCTAAGAGTTCTTGTTTAAAACTGAGCTGTAAGTTTTTATCTTTAAAACACATCAGAAAAGCTTGATCAAATGCATCATATAATGCTTCTGATTTAACGAGTAATGAACGCGATAAATGGTAGAACTGATCAAGAGAAGAGTCACTCAGATCTTCTGTTAAAGCATTCATCAGGTCGAGCCACTCCTGGGTTCCAACGGGAACTTTGAGGGCACGCAGTGTATATAAAAAAGGAAGAAGTGTCATAAAATTTTATGCATCTTTTAGTAGTATCCAAATCAATGTGGCAAGCACTAAAAAAAATAAGAAGGGAAAAGTCCTATAAATAGGAGTTTTGATAGGGCTTTCTTTTTTGAGATCTTCTTGTTTTGTCCTTTGTGTAAGCGTTTCGGGAGAGGTTTGGCAATTCCAACAAATTGAAAAATTCCCGGGGTTTTCGTTTTGACAATGTGGGCATGCCCAGTCATGAGAAGTATCTTCTTTGTTTTTTTGAGATTCATGTTCTGCAATGATTTTAAGAGCTTGTTCTTTGTCCTCCGTATTTAAAAGAACTAACGTAGGAAGGCTGTCTGTTGTGAAAGGGAGAAAACCAGGTCCTCGGAGAGAATGGGCTTGGGTGTTGATGATTTTACACTTTATCCCGGCTATTTTTAGTTGGTCTTTGACGATTTGGGCATCTATTAAATTGGAAGCATGATAAATTTTCATAACTAAATTATAAAACTTATATTGCAAAATGAAAGTAAGCAATTATATGAATAGTGATAGGCTTTATATTTATGATATGTTTTTATAAATAAAAAGCTAATTTTTTCAAAGAATGGACTCTGTTTTTAGATATTTTTAAAGGAACATAAAATGGATACTCATGATAAAGTTAGCCAGCTTAGAAAGACCATGGCTCAAAAAAAAGATAACGAAAAAAAAATTAAGGAGCAATCTAGCTCTGCAGAAAATTTGAGTGTGGGCTTAGAAGAAAAATATCAAAAGACCATTGCGGAGTTAAAAAAACAAATTGAGCAACTAGAATTAGAAAAAAACGAGGCAGAAAAAAAGGCAAAGGAAGCTCACGAAAAATATGTGCGTCATTACGCAGATTCGGAAAATTATCGAAAACGAGTTGCTAAAGAAAAGGAAGAACTACGGAACTATGGGTCAGAAAAAATCTTTCATGAATTGCTTCCTGTGCTGGATAGTATGGAAAAAGCCTTGGAACATACAGGTGATGAGGCAAGTATAGAAAAAATAGTCGAAGGTGTGGACTTAGTTCGCAAACAACTCATGCAGTCTTTAGAAAAGTTTGGTTTAAAACCTATTGCGGCTGAAGGAAAAACGTTTGACCCCAATGTGCACGAAGCGATTGCGCAGCATGAGTCATCGCAACATCCGCCTGATACTGTGGTGACTGAGCACCGAAAAGGCTATCAGCTGCATCAGCGGGTTTTACGGCCTTCAATGGTAACCGTTGCGAAACCTTCTGCATCTAAAGAATAAAACCACTCAGGAAAATAAAGAGTTCTTAGATAGGTCCTGAAATAAAAATAAATTAAAGAAACTGTGGCTAAAACCCTTCATCAATATTTTGCAGTGCTTGGTTTAAGCTCTTCAGCTAATCCTGAAGAGATTCGTAAAACTTTTAAAGAGTTAGCGTTTCAATACCACCCTGATAGAAACCCTGCTAATCCCTGGGCAGAGGAAAAATTCAAAGAGATTTTAGAAGCTTATTCCTACCTTACGGGTAATTTAGAAGCTATTCGGGCAATGCAAAGTCAAAATCTTCGTAGCCGAAGTGCAGCCAATCGTAGACGGCAAGAAAGCTCACATAAAGCGGAA
>JAUHYS010000071.1 GCA_030426445.1 bacterium | reverse complement strand
ACTCTTGGCTTCTACCAGAATGTGTTTATCGATTAATTTACCCTGAACTAAACCATAGCCCGTCATACTTTTTGGCATGAAGATCCTTACTGATACTTAAACACAAACTTACTATGTCCAATTTCTATTTCATCACCCTCTTGTAGCTGTTTGGATTCGATTTCTTTACCGTTAATGAAGGTTCCATTTTTACTGACTAAATCTAAGATCCCCGCTCCGTCCACACCATGAAATAACATAGCATGTAATCGAGAAACCAAAGGATCATTGAGAATAAGATCCGGTAAGCGGTTAAAACCACCAATGCTTTTATTGTCGTTTTTTTCTTCGACAGGCTTTGCAGCCACCTTTCCCTCTCGGGAGATAAATTTTTTAACTAACTTTTGAGTCAGGTCATCCAAAGACATGGTCGCATCTAGACTAAAGACCTGTGTTTTATTGAGATCATCCAGGCTTCTTCCAATGACTTTGCAAGTTCCCAAAGGCAACTTTACGTTTTGACCTTTATTGCTACCTGAGACAATCTCAAATAAGGCCTTTCGCTGCTCACTGACTCCGGCCTTTTCTTGACTTTCTAAAATAGGATAGGCTTCGTCTTCGATCATGATAGGCACTCCATCAACAATAGGATAAAAGAGACCACAGGGGTCACAACGTAAAGCATCACGCTCATCATCGTAAGTCATTGCATTACGTGATTTAGGACAAACTAAAATCTCAAGTAATTTTGCATCAATGGGCATGAAGCAAAACCTAGTTATTTTCCAGAGTTGTATTTAGTAATCACTTTAGCCGTTAAATCCGTTGCATTGGGTGCGTAAAGAATCGCATCCTGAGATTTTTCATAAATAAAAGAATAACCTTCACTGGCACCCACTTGGGCAACCACGCCTTTAATTTTATTTAAAATGCCAGCTGTTTTTTCAATTTCTATTTTAGCCATTTCCTGACGGTACTGATTGAGAGTGGTTTGTAGCTCGAGGAATTTTTGACGATACTCCACCATTTTTTGTTCTAGAGCTTCTTTACTGAGTGTCCCTCTTTTGGCTTCTAAATCTTTCATGAGTCTTTGCAACTCTCCCTGTTTAGACTGTAAGGCCTTTTGCTTAGATTCGAATTGAGCTTTAAGCTGTGCCTTGGCGCGCTTCCCTTCTTCGACATCATTTAAAGCTTTTTGCACATCCACATATCCAATTTTTAGACTTTGGGCATAAAGTTTAGGTGCTACAAAAATACCCAATAAACATGCTAAGATTACTAATTTTTTACGGTTCATCTTTATTATCCTCCTTAAGGAATAAGTCTTAAGCAATAACCCTCTTAATATTACTTGTCTATGCCAATAAACAACTCTCTACATTAAAACAAGTGATTTTCTCACATTAAGAAATCTTACCATTAGAAAAAAGAACCAATCGTAAAATTGAAAACACTTCTTTTTTCTCCTGGTCGGGGCTTGAGTGGGAAACCCCATTCAAATCGCAAGGGACCAAAGGGAGAGTTCCAACGAATGCCTGCACCCACATCGGTACGCAATTTAATTGGATTCATCACTTCATCCTCTGCAAAGGCATTTCCGGCATCAAAGAAAATCACACCACGAAAACCTGCTGGATCATAAAGGGGAAATTCATACTCGAGATTAAACACCAGTAGTTTATTTCCACCATAGACAAACTCTTCGTCTTTTCCGGTAATGGCATCCGGAATGGTCAAACGTGGGCCAACGGTTCTTAAATCAAAACCTCGCAGTGAATTAACCCCACCTGTAAAATAACGCTCGAAAAGCGGAACGGGTTCATCATTAAGTGATTTTATATAACCTGCGCGGGCGTTAAATCGCAAAACCGAACTTTTCCAGACAGGATAATAGTAGCGAGCGTTACCTTCAACTCGAAGATAATCATTGTCTCCTCCCAGGCCATTTCCTGCATATTCGGTAACCAAAGACAGATAAGATCCCCGCGTTGTGACGAGTGGGTTATTCCTCGTGTCACGGCGAATAGAAAGTATTGCGCTAGAAGTCAAACCATCTGCATTTTCTCTAAAAAATTCTGGAACGACAAAATCAAAGTCATCTAAAGAGACGTCCTCGATACGGTAGCCTAAACTGAGCGTCGTATTGTCAAAGATGCGTCGACCAAATTCGACACTGCCTCCAAAAGCATTTCGGCGGTAATCTGGAAAATCTGTCCGCACCCGATAACCACTGGCGCTGAGAATCCAACGGGAATCTAAAAAATAAGGGTCTGTAATCCGTGCTGAAAACTCCTGACGTCTACCCGAAATTTCTGCATTGAGGGCTCCGCTAATGCCTCGACCAAAAAAGTTATTTTTGGCAACCGAGGCAGTAAACATAAAACTCTCTGCAGAACTAAATCCACCGCCAACACTAAAGGTACCCGTCGGTTTTTCTTTAACATTGACGTTAAGAACCACGCGATCATTTTTGGAACCAGTGGGTGTCGCAAACTCGACACTTTCAAAGTAGCCTAACTGCATTAGTTTTGCACGAGAGACTTCAATGAGCTCACGGTTATAAAGACTGTTTTCAACGACTTTAAGTTCACGACGGATGACTTTATCACGGGTAATGGTATTACCGGTGATATTGATACGCTCGACATAGACGCGTTGCCCTTTATCCACAACAACATTGAGGTCCGTGGTCAGGTCTCCGTCATTTAAAGCACTTTGCGGGACAATATTTGCAAAGGCATAGCCTTGATTGCCATAAAGGTTTGCTAACTTATTGAGGTCACGTTCTAAAATCTGCTGACTATATACATCGCCCGTCTGACTATCCATTAGAGCTTGCATTTCTTCTTGGCTGGTTAAGATGTCTCCTGAAAAACTGATATTGCCAATACGATATTGTTGGCCTTCATCAATAAAGAAAGTGAGCTCAACCCCTTCCTTTTTACCCTTAACTGTTTCGATTTTGGGTTGACCGACTCTGACCCGCATATAACCTTTATTCAGGTAAGTGTAGGTTAATAGTGCAACGTCTCTTTCTAAAACATCCTCACGGAGTTTTCCTGTCCCTGTAATAAAAGATAGGATACCTTTCTTTTTGGTTTGAATAGCCTTGCGCAATTTACGATCACTGATGACTTTATTGCCCTCAAAATTCACTTTACGGACAATATTTCCTTTTTTCTCACTAATGTTAAAAACTAAATTGCGTTGGCCATTGCTTTCTTTAATCTCAGTCATAATTAAGGCATCGTTAAAGCCTTCTGAGGTGTAGAGGTTTTTAATCTTTTGCTTAGACTCGGCAATCTTTTGATTATCTGGCAGGCTATTTTCTTTGACAGTGAGCTGACTATAAATCTTTTCTGTCTTAATCTTTTTATTTCCGCTAATGATAATTTTATGAATGGGGGGCTTTTCTTTTACATGGTAGATTAATTTGACCCCACCACCACTAGCCATTTTTTCAGCCTGCACGTCATCAAAATAACCCAACTCGTAGATGCGTTTAACATCTTCGCTGACTTGACCGCGTGAAAAGGTTTGACCTTTAATCTGTAACACTTGGCCTAGTATGGTTTCGGAATCAATCCGTTGATTGCCTGCTACCCCAACATCAACAATGCGCCCTTGTGCATAAAGTTGGGAGACCGGGCCCAACAGGCATAATAAAAAAGCAAAAGTGGAAACACATAAATAAAACGGTATTTTTTTTTGTAAAACTTTGAACATTTTTTTAACTTAAATAACTAACCTTGTCGGTTTATAAAATTACCATCAGAAAGATGCAAACGTTTGGACAAGCGTTCTGCCAGATTTTCGTTATGGGTGACAACTATTAAATTCATCCCTGTGCTCTTTTGAAGTTCCAAGAGCAAGTTTTCGACCTCTTCACCTGTCCGACTGTCTAGGTTTCCCGTAGGTTCATCAGCCAACAAGACCTTGGGTTGATTGACCAGAGCACGCGCGATGGCAACTCTTTGTTGCTCCCCACCCGAGAGTTCTGCGGGGCGATGCTTGAGCCTCTCCTTCAGGCCCACCCTTATTAATAGTTCTTGAGCTCTTTGGCGAGCATCTTTTTTATTTTTTCCTGCAATCAAAAGCGGCAACATAGCATTTTCTTCTGAGGTCAACATGGGCATGAGGTGATGAAATTGAAAAATAAAGCCAATCGTTTGATTACGAAAAAAACTGAGTTTCTTGTCTGAATAGGAAAAAACATCCTGGCCTTCAAAAAGCACCTGACCTTTTGTAGGTCGCTCCAATGTCCCGAGTATATGCAAAAAAGTGGATTTACCTGAACCGGAGGCACCCACAATGGCCATGGACTCCCCGGATTGGATATTGAGGTGAATCCCTTTTAAGACCTCAAGCGGAGAGCTTTCTGTTAAAAAAAATTTATGTAAATCAATTACTTGTATGATAGACATTGATATTTAACTTTATGTTAGTATTGATGGGTTTTTCAATTTATGAATGAACGCCCCAAAAACAAAATCGATCTTAGCTTTTTTTATTTAGCACTTATAAATGCAAGCGTTCTTTTTTTAAACGGTGAACGCCTAGCCAAGTGGCTAAAGTAGCAACGATAAAACTGGCACCTATCACTGAAAGGGCAACTTCCCAAGAAAAATAAATGGGCAAGGTTTCAATAAGGTAAACCTCTTTAGGCAAACGAAATAAAGAGCTTTCCTTTAATAAGTAATAAAGCAGTGCTGCCAATAAAAATCCTCCCATTACTCCAAAGAGAGTGAGCTTGAAACCTTGCAAAAAAAATAATTTTTGGATGCTGAAGTGCTGTGCACCCATAGCTCGTAAAATAGAAATCTCTTTTCTTTTCTCAAAAAGCCTCAGCCATAAAACCCCCACAATATTAAAAGCAGCGACGGCAATAACCAGCACCAAAACAATAAAAATCACCTTACGGTCCATGGCGATGGCTGTAAATAATGGGGCATACAGTTCGTCCCAACTCATCATATAGTATGGTGTCTTTTTAAGCTTTTCTTTAAGTACTTGGGAAACTTCCCTTGCTTTAAAAGGATTTTTTAAAAGAAAATCATACCCGCTAAGTTCATCTTCTGTATGAAAAAGCCCTTGTAAGCTTTGAAGATCTAATAAGGCAAAGCCTTTATCAAACTCCTGAAAACCGGTATGAAAAATTCCAATCACCTGAAATCGTTGTGTCCTACCTTTCGATTGCCCGGCTTCAGAGTCCGATAAATATGCACGAATGATGGGGTCTTTAGAGTGGACTCCCAATTCTTTCGCAAGGTCAGAACCTAAGATAATCTGAGGAAGTTCAGAATCCGCAAGAATTAAATCCGTTATTTTTTGGTAGGTTTGATGATTTTGCCAAGATTGAAACGAAAGATCATACACTTGGTCAAAGGTATTTCGCTCCACTCCCTTTAAAATCACCCCCTGAATTTTTCCCTGATAAATAAGCATGCTGGGTTTGCTTAAATAAGGGGTCGAGGCTATCACCTCGTCTGGAAACTCTCCCCACAGATCCCTAACCTCTGGGTCAAAGCTGGCATAAGGGTCCCATTTATCCACCATTAAATGTGCATGAAAGCCTAAAATTTTTTCAAAAAAGGTTTTTTCAAAACCTGCAAAAATCCCTTGAGTCAAAAGAAAGGTAGCGATTCCAATACTGAGTCCCATAATCGCCAAATAGCTCACCATGCGCGAAGCCGAATAAGGGCTTCCTCGGTTTAATTTTTTACTTAGCAGAGTGACCCATGACATCTTTTTAATTTTCTCCTACTCACTTAATCGCCGCAAAGCATTCGTCGTTTGTATTTTTTTGACTTCGATGGCTGGAAACACCGTCGCTAACACACTACAAAGAATCGCGCCTAGCCATAGCGCTAGCATCACTCTAAAATCCAGGTTTACGGGAAGCGACTCTAAATAATAAGGCAAATCTAAATAAGAAATAAAATGACCCAGTTTTCTAAATAGCAAACCTAGGCCCCAACCTAACAGCACTCCTAAACTCGCCCCAAAAAAACCTAAACTCAAGCCCATCTTATAAAAGAGTTTGGCCACATTTTGACGGGAAAGCCCCAAGGTACGCAATAAAGCTATTTCACGTTTTCGTTGATGTGCAATCAACCATAAAATAGATAAGATATTAAAAGTTGAAAGCAGCAAAGTAAGCCCTAAGATAATGATAATTCCATAGCGCTCTAAGATAAGAGCCGAAAAAAGACGCTCGTTTTGCTGATCCCAAGTTCGTACTAAAGTGACACCCGGCAAGGATTGCAAAAACTCTTGATATTGAGAAATATTCTCCGGATCTTCAAAATACACAGCCAACTTTTCTGCGTATTGATCACCTAATAAATAGCGGCTTTCTTCCAGTCCAATGAAAGCATACTGACTGTCGTATTCAAAAAATCCGGTTTTCATGGTTCCCACGACCCGAAAACGGCGTTGATTGGGCTGAAACTCCCCTGTGGGTCCAACTTCTCCCAGGGGAAAAACCAACTCGATTTCTTCCATTAAAAAAGGCGCCAGCCTCAAATCTTTGACTAATTGAAATCCGGGTAAAATGCCGGGCATTTTTTGATTTTGTTTTTCTAAAGAATGCGCAGTTTCTCGGGGTTCATAATTTGTAGAAATATTAACATGCCTTTTCAGATAATCCGGCTCAATACCGCGAAGCCGAATTGCCTTTTCATCTCCATACTGAGTTCTTAAAAAAACTTCGCCTTCAAGAAAATGGTCTAGGCTTTTTACTTTTGGATGCGCTTGAATTTTTTTAATGAGGGCTTCGACATCTGCTGAACTTTGATCAAGATTCAGCAATGCATGGGCAGAAAAACCTAAAATCTTTTGTTTCATGTCTTCGCGATTGCCACTAATCAGACCTTCCACCAAAATAAAGGCCGCAACAGAAATTAAAACGCCTAAAAGGGCAATGATGCCTAAAGCATTGAGACGCCAACGCGATCGGCTACTGGAAAGAAATTTAATCGTAAGAAATGTCGAGGTCCGCAATGGCCTCACCCAAGACTGTCTTTCCTCCTCATATGAGGAAATAAAATCACATCACGAATCGAAGGCTGGTCCGTCAAAAGCATCACCAAGCGGTCAATGCCAATGCCTTCACCTGCCGTTGGCGGCATGCCATACTCTAAAGCCGTAATAAAATCCTGATCTAAATACATGGCCTCTTCATCGCCAGCCGCACGGGCTGCAACTTGTTTAAGAAAACGTTCTTTTTGATCAATGGGGTCATTGAGCTCGCTAAATCCGTTAGCGATTTCTCTTCCGTAAATAAAGAGCTCAAAACGGTCGGTGACATCAGGGTCTTTTTCGTTGCGCCTTGAAAGCGGAGAGACCTCGGTAGGATAATGAGTAATAAAAGTGGGCTGGATTAATTTAGATTCCACGACCTCTTCAAAAATCTCTGTTAAAATGGCGCCGAGGCCTTCGTCTTTTTTCTTGAGCTGGATCTCCAAACGCTGCGCTTCTGCCAAGGCCGCTTCTTTAGAATTTAGCACAGCTTCGGAAATGCCGCCTACTTTCAGTAAAGACTCCTTGAGGGTCATTCGTTGAAAGGGAGCCGCAAAATTTAAAGCCGTTCCTTGGTAATTGAGTTCCAAATGACCCTCAACTTTCTTACAAAGCTCTTGAAGCAGGGTTTCGCTAAGGTCCATCAAGTCTTCGTAAGTTGCATAGGTCTGATAAAACTCTAGCATGGTAAACTCGGGGTTATGTTGCAAGCTAATGCCTTCGTTACGAAAGTTACGGTTGATTTCAAAGACGCGTTCGATCCCACCGACCACTAGCCTTTTAAGGTAAAGCTCTGGAGCAATGCGCAAAAAAAGCGGCATGTCTAAAGCATTATGATAGGTTTCAAAAGGTCGCGCAGCCGCTCCCCCAGGAATAGCCTGCATCATCGGGGTTTCTACTTCCACAAAATCACGCTCTTGAAAAAAATTTCGGATCGCTTGCACCACCTGTGAACGCTTTAAAAAGACCTCTTTGACTTCATCATTCATAATGAGATCAACATAGCGCTGTCGATAACGCAGCTCTTTATCACTAAGACCATGAAACTTTTCGGGAAGCGTTTGCAAGGACTTGCACACCAATTGAATTTCTTCTGCGTGCACACTTAGTTCGTTGGTTTTGGTACGAAACAAATAGCCTTTGACCCAAAGGTAATCGCCTACTTCCAATTTTTTAAATAAATCAAAGGCCTGATCGGCAATTTCACCTTTTTTGACATAGGCCTGAATAAAACCACTGCTGTCTTTGAGTTTAACAAAAGCGGCCTTTCCGAAGGAGCGCAATAGCATGATCCGACCCGCGACAGCTACTTCCACGCGTTCGGCCTCGAGCGCAGCTTTGTCCTTTGAATCATATTTTTCCAAAATGGACTTGGCAGAATGGCTCACCGCGAGATCATTGGGATAGGGATTGACTCCCATCTCACGAATTTGTTGAAGTTTCTCTTTGCGCTGTTGAAAGTATTGGTTGGATTCTTCCATGGTTCCCTATATCTATTTACAATTTTCTATTAAAGGCTTTTTATTAAATGATCTAAATATTTGGTTTGTTAAAATTTCAAACGCCCCCTGTCCCCCTCTTCGTCTCAAGAGGGGGAACAATATATTAATATTTTTAAAAGAATAAAACCTTATTTATATGCTCTACATAATAGTTAAAATTTTCCTATACGAGCTAATAAAATGATTCATAGTCCCCCCTCTTGAGACGAAGAGGGGGACAGGGGGCGTTTGAATTAAGCCGCTTTAGATTCTGCGCTACTTATTAAACAAGTCAAAGCTTCATACCACTGTGTAACTTTGGGATTACTTTCGACAAATACAAAAGCGGGCATTTCTTCGATACTATGCAGGATGCCATAAATCGCTAAATCTGCTGCATTCGGTTTTTTGCCGCCAAAAAATTCTTTCTCAGCTAAGGCTTCTGCCCACAGGTCTAAACATTTTTCCAAATGTTCTATGTGAACCTGCAATCAAGATCTTTCCATCATCCAAAACCTTCAAATCATTGAGTCGATCATTATAGTTAACTCTATCAAATGTAATCGGTGAAAATGTATCATCTGT
>JAUHYS010000070.1 GCA_030426445.1 bacterium | reverse complement strand
TCGCAGGCTTTCAGGGCGTTGATGCTAACGGCAATATCACCACTTTGGGGCGCGGGGGATCCGATACCACCGGTGTGGCCTTGACGGCTCCGGAGATTAAGGAGCTTTTACAAAAATGTGATTTAGAGGAATCCGTCATCAAAAGGATGATGCAATTACTCGAATCATTGGAGGGCATGCAATACGGAGGTTGGTCGCTTAATTTGCCTGCGGAGATTAGTTTGAAACAGGAGACGTTGGAGTTGTTGGGGAAGGTGGAGAAAGCAAGTTAACTTCAAACGCCCCCTGGCCCTCCTTCCCGCATACATGCGGGACATAAGACCAGCATCTCAAGAGGGGGTACTATGAATCATCTATATATTATGACAAGTAATTTTTATATATTATGGCATTTACTCTAGATAATATTTTATCTTTAAAAAAATTTAATATGTTGTTCCCCCTCTTGAGATGAAGAGGGGGACAGGGGGCGTTTGAAAAGGGTTTCATAAAATGTTTATTCAATTTTTAATAAGAAAAAAAAGATTTTTATTGTATATATTATTTTTACCCATCTTTTATCTAGCTAACCCAAATCATTTACATGCCGAAACCCCAGGTGAAATGGTTGAGCAAGCGCAAGAGCATTACGCCAATGGCGATTATCATGCAGCGATCGAATTGTGGGACGGCCTAAAAACACTGGGCTTTGTCAATGCCAACCTATTTTATAATATTGGTAATGCGTATTGGAATTTAGGGCAGGGAGGGCAAGCCCGTCGTTATTTTTTAAAGGCCACTCGTTGGCAGCCCCGTGATTCGGACATTCGCGCGAATCTTTCTTTTGTCGAAGATCAGCTTAAACTCAATGGCAGCCAAGCCGAACTTAATAATGTGATTACCAAAATTCCTTGGTGGTATTTGTCGTTGAGTTTTTCTGAGAGCTTGGCCTTCAGTTTATTTTTTATAACTCTGTTTTTGATACTTCGAGGGATTCTTCAATTGAAGAAAAAGAAATTTTTAAAGATAAGCAGTTTTGTAATTTTAGGCTTTTTTGTGTTTTCCTGTTCTCAATTGATGTATCGAGGTTTCCAAAGATACCGACTTGACGAAGCCGTTGTGATCAACGCTTCAGCCCTACTTTTGCAAGCTCCCGTCAAAGGTAGCAAAAAAGGCGAACTTTTGCCCGAAGGCTCTCAAGTTCGTATTCAACGCGCAGAAGGCGAATTTGCTTTGGTTAAAACCGGTGATGGAGATAAAGGCTGGGTGCTAAAAGAGCAATTGGGAGAAATCTAAATCTAATAAAGTAATTATTTCAAAAACATATCATTTTTTTTAAAAAAAAATTAAAAAAAATGACAAAAATTTAGCAACTTTTTTCTGGCCGTTCCGATAATAATTTAACTTTTAAATAAACCCTCACACTTTAAATAACCGTAAAACGATTAAAATACTTTTACCTAGAGTATTCTAAGTTTTTATATAATTGAGAGGTATTCCTATGTCAGCCGTTTTGGATGCACGTGCAAAAGAGGTTTTAAATTATTTAGATCGAACTATTGATGCAGTAGAGCAACTGAGTGAAGCAGACCGAGAAAGTTTCTTTGATGCATTACAAAGCGAATATGACGGTTCTGAAGGCTTTGCCGAATTTTTTGATAGAGAGGCTCCTTCTCAGTTTAAGCATTGGCAGCAAAATATTACAGCGGCTTTGGTAGAAAATCATGAAGCTTATACGGAATTACTGGATGGAGCAAAAAGTTTAGAAACATCGGACCTTGTGGAGGTCCTCCGTGATGCGGCGTATTTATTAAAAGGCTACGAAAGCGCTTATCAAGATGGCGAGTTAAGTGAAAAGTTAGATGACTTATTAGGGGGCAGAAAAGATTACAAAAAGGCAGAAGCTTCACCTGGCTTGGTCCGTAGTGTGACAGCTGGAATACAAAGATTTACGGATCAATGGGCAGCGATTGCAGCCATATCGGGTGGCAGGCCGGGTCGAATTCAAGCTGCTGATCCAGTTGAGCCTGCTCAATTCCAAGTAGTTGAGAGTGGGAGAGACTTTGCAGCCGATGGTCCAACGCGTGAGAGAGAAGTAAAGATAGTATTGGCAGAAAGCCAAAGGACTATGAGTCAATTTATCAGTACAAAGCCGGGCGCAGACCAGGCACGTCATATTACTGATCAGCATAGTGATCAGTATTATTGGGATACATTGATGGGTTCCTTTGAGAATTCGCCACCGATGGACAATACTAACAAGAAACCACATCAAGCAAGAATGCTTCTCCTTCAACAACTAAGTCAATATCTGAAGCATCTCAAAGAAGAAACCCAGTCAGAAATAGAAGCGTCAAAGAGAAGAAGAGTAAGAAATACTCTGGAAGGGAGATATAGACGAAGTGAATTAACTACCAGAGAAAGAGCGGAGAGAGCATTTGCTCCTACAGAGGGGCAGCATCAAGAATTAGTTAGACAGCGGCAAGCACTTATTCAGGCCATTGATTTTTGGCTACCTATTTTAGCGGATGCAAGACGCGGAAGGATTCGCTTTTTGCTTGAGCAACGCACTGCTTTTATGGATTTACTGCACTTTGCAAGCTCCTTTTCTTTGCAGGAGTCAGGGTCTTTTAATTTTTTAGACATGGAGCTCAAAAATGCGCTCATTTCTTTGGATAATAGACCTAATGTGGCTGTCGAATCACTTCCCTATAAAGCAAGTGTCCGTGCAGCGGCTGCCTATACGCGCACCCAACGCTTTCAACTTTGGGAAGCGGCTCATGATCATTTGAGCTGGCAAGATAAAGACGCCACGCTTAAAAGGCTTCGTGCTGCTGAAATAAGAATATCAACTAGTCAATGGGATAAGTTGATGAGGCTATTGGGTCAAGCAGCTCAAGGTCATGAAAGGCCTTTATTCATGGGCGAATTTACGCTTGAGCATATCGCTGACATGTTAGATCACAGTGGTTTTTTTGAGAATGGACTACATCAGACAGAAAGAACCCTATTGCAAGAGATGGGAGCTATCCCAGAAAATGCAGGGATTCGTCGAAAAGATCATCCGGCTAGCCCAAGGTATCTCAAACCCGAAGAAGTTAAAGTTAAACAAGAGGCGCTTACTAAAATCCATCGGATGCTTGAGGATCCTAAAAATAGAAATAAAATCCGAGGAACGAGCATAGTCAATAGCAGTGAGAGCAGCCGAGTACCTATTAATTACGATGAAATTTTGGTACAAAGTGAGTTTGCAAAACTAGCTGGGGTACTTAAGGGTGCAAAAGAAAAATCTTTTCGTCAAGTAGATGGCGAACATGTATTATCTCTAGATTTTTTAGTTCAACTCTACAGTTTAGCGAAAGCCCGTAAAGGAGTGAGAGTGCCGAGAGATTTACCTGTTGAGGTTTCTCGGGTCGAACTAAATAATTTGATCGAAGCCGTTGACAGTGCTGTCGGTAATTTGCAAGAAGCAGAAGCCGAACGGTTGGTAGCAGCGCGTCAAAACTTAGTTCAAGCTCTTCAAATTGAAGACCCATTGGTTCTTGTTCAATTGGCCAAGCTCGAGCAGCTCTATCGTTATCGCGAACAACACTTTATTCGTTTAACTCTTTTTGATTCTAGCCATTTGCTAGCAAATGTAGGTCAAGTCATTGTAGCTACCGAAACTCAACAGCGTTTTGGAGATGTGGATGGGCAAGATTTAAAATATTTAAAAACTTTGAAAGACTTGCACGCAAAAGTTAAAGAGCAACATAGGTCTGGCGTCACTTATATTAGTATAGCTGAAGCCGCTGTTACTATAAAAGCTCTAGCAGAGTTGGAACGGACTTCAGATAGATTAAAACAAATGACTATACGAGGTATGAGAGAAAGACTGACCCAGCAAATGACTGAGCGGGGGTATCAGGAAACTACGGCAACGAGTCTAAAGCGAGTGGTCAAAGCTCCTCAAGCACAAAGTGTGAGCTTAAAAGAAAGAGGCCTTCCTGTATTTAGGCACAGTTTAGACCGGAGTATCACGAGCACAGGAAGTCTAAGAGTAGATAGTTTTGTTAGAGAAATATATATGCTGACCTTGCGTAAATTGGGCATTGATCCCAGTATTCATTCAGGCTATGTCGGGTCTTTCTATCATAGCCATAGTGGTTTTAGAGAAGGAATCCTTTCCTTTTTAGAAACAGGAGAATTCCCTGATAGCTTTTGGCAAAATATCAAAGAGGAATTACCCAGTGATGGTTTTGACGATAAAGACGCTTTTTTAGAAGCTCTTAAGGAAAATGTTTATGAGGCAGTCGTGGAAACAAGGGGCTCTGTTTATTATGAAAGCAATCCAGCAAATCGAGCTGCTGCCGTTGATAATTTTAAAAGAGGTGTCAGTGAAGCGGCTAGAAATTATCGCGGAGATAGGGCAGAAACTCAGGGAAGAGAGCAAGCATTAGCAGTGGGGGCAGAAGAGAGAGAAGAAGACAAACGTAAAGCAAGAGAGCGTACAGTGAGACGAAGAGGGCGTAGATAAGTTCAGCACCCTCATCCCAGCCTTCTCCCCTCAAGGGAGAAGGGGCTAAAAGCTTAGCCCTTCACTACTAAATTAACCAAACGCCCCGGTACCACAATGATTTTGGCAATATTTTTTTCTGCAATATAAGTTTGAATACTTTCTTCTTTTAAGGCAGCTTTTTCAATGCTGTCTTTGTCTGCGTCTTTAGCGACTAAAAGCTTGCCGCGTTTTTTCCCATTGATTTGGATAATCATTTCAATTTGATCTTCGCTAAGATACTTTTCATTCACTTGAGGCCAAGCCTGCTCGCAAAGCAAGTCTGTGTGCCCGAGTTTTTGCCAAATTTCTTCGCAGATATGCGGCGCAAAGGGTGCGAGTATTTTGAGAAAATCTTCTAAAATCGATTGGGGTAGATTTGCAGCATTCATGGATTCTTTGACAAAGATCATCATTTGCGAAATCGCTGTGTTGAAGCGGAGATTCTCAATATCTTGTGTGACTTTATCGATGCTCTGTTGCAAGAGCTTGTAAGTGTTCAAATTTGACTCGGCGGCATCTTGAGAAATATTTTTTTGCAGCGCACCCGTTTGCTCATCGACAAAAAGCCGCCAGACCCTTCCCAAAAAGCGATAGACGCCTTCAACGCCTTCCATTTGCCAAGGCTTGGTTTGTTCCAAAGGGCCCATAAATAGCTCGTAAAGACGCATGGCATCCGCACCATATTGCTCGATGACTTCATCGGGATTGACCACATTGAGCTTAGACTTGGACATTTTTTCGATATTGGATTGCACTTGATTCTGCGTGCCTTTAACAAAGTGCTGGCCCTCGCGTTCTTCAATGTCACTCGGGTGATAGTATTTTCCGTTTTGATCGCGATAACTATAAGCTAAAATCATGCCTTGGTTAAAAAGCTTTTGGAAGGGTTCTTTGGTGTGAACCAATCCGCAATCATAGAGCACCTTATGCCAAAAACGCGCGTACAATAAATGTAAGACGGCGTGCTCGACTCCGCCAATATAAAGATCGACGGGCATCCAATAGTTTTCGCTGGCTTGAGAAAAAGGCGCTTCTTGATTTTGCGGATCTAAATATCGCAGATAATACCAACATGAGCCCGCCCATTGCGGCATGGTATTGGTTTCGCGGGTGGCTGTGCGGCCATCGGGTAAAGTCACTTGTAGCCAATCTTGGGCACGGGCTAAAGGGGGCGCGCCGGTTTTGGTAGGTTTATATTCGTCAATATTAGGTAGAGCCACTGGCAAATCTTTTTCATCAATAGGAATAATTTCTTCTTTGCCTTCTTCTTCGTTTTTGTCATTTTGAATATGCAAGATAGGGAAGGGCTCGCCCCAATAGCGTTGTCGAGAAAAGAGCCAATCGCGTAAGCGGTACTGCACTTGTTTTTTGCCGAGCTTTTTTTCTTCCAGCCATGCTGTCATTTTTTCTTTAGCAGAATGAACATCGAATCCATTTAAAAAGTCCGAATTGATTAACTTGCCGTCGCCTGTATAGGCTGCTTCGGTGATGGGTTTTTCGGATCCGGAAACGACTTCGATAATGGGGAGTTTAAATTGCGTTGCAAATTCGTGGTCTCTTTCATCATGAGCAGGCACAGCCATGATCGCTCCGCTGCCATAGCTCATCAAAACATAATCCGCGATCCAAATGGGAATCGCCTGATTGGTTGCGGGATTGATGGCATAGGCTCCGCTAAAGACACCGCTTTTTTCTTTGGCCAAATCGGTGCGCAATAAATCCGATTTGTTTTTGGCTTCTTTTATATATTGCAAGGCTTGAGTTTTTTGTTCATCGGAAAGAATTTTTTCCACCAGTGGATGCTCGGGTGCTAAGACACAATAGGTGGCACCAAATAGGGTGTCGGGACGCGTGGTAAAGACTTCAAAATTAAAATCCGAATCTTGAATTTTAAAATTTACTTGAGCGCCAATGGATTTACCAATCCAATTGCGTTGCATTTCTTTGACGCCCTCGGGCCAGTCGACTTCGTCTAAATCTTGCAGCAGGCGTTCGGCATAGGCTGTGATTTTGAGCATCCATTGCTTCATCATGCGACGCTCAACCGGGTCACCGGTTTCGACATATTTGCCGTCTTTGACTTCTTCGTTGGCCAAAACCGTTCCCAATGCAGGGCACCAATTCACTGGCACTTCGGCCATGTAGGCTAAATCTTTTTCGTAGAGTTTGAGAAAAATCCATTGGGTCCATTGATAATAATCCACCGAGGAGGTGTTGATCTCGCGTTCCCAATCGTAAGAAAAACCCAAGCGCTTAATCTGCTCTCTAAAATTATCGACGTTGCGTTTGGTGATGGCAGCGGGGTGTTTATTTTCGCGCATGGCAGCGCGCTCGGCAGGCAGGCCAAAAGCATCCCAACCCATGGGGTGCAAGACATGGAAACCCTGCATGCGTTTATAACGTGCGATGATGTCGGTGGCGGTATAGCCTTCGGGATGGCCAACGTGAAGCCCTGCACCCGAAGGGTAGGGGAACATGTCTAAGACATAATACTTTGGTTTTAATTTAAGTTTTTCGGGATCGGTTTCGGTAAAAAAAGCTTTTTTGTCTTCCCAAATTTTTTGCCATTTGGCTTCGATGTTTTGTGGTTGATAGCGCATTTTATTTAAAGCCCTTCAATCTTAAAAGCTGTAAAGTTTCTTTCATTTCAGAATCTTTAGAAAGTTTAAGCAAAGCTTGTTTCAATATTTCACTTGTTTCTGCATTGAGCTTATTCTCAAAGATGACGAAAGGGGCAGTGGGTATGAGCTCTGATTTTTGCATGATGTCTATGTTTGCCACCCAAGCAATTCTCAATCGTGAGACATTATGGTATTCGAATTGATCTAGTAAAATGATTTCGTCTGTCGTTTCACCCATGCCCAACTTACGCAATTTACCCATAATATTTTGAGTATGTTGCAGGTTGATTGCTTGAGTGAGTTGCGGAAAGAGTTTGCTTTTGACAAAATCTTTAGCGAGCTTTTGCGAGCTATAGATATTAAGTGGTTTTGATGCGTCGATATTTTGTGCTTTGTTTTTGATTAAAAAATATTGATTATTGCCATCTGCGCTGGGTAGCTGCAAAGTTTGTGCGATGCTTTTTAGCTTCCAATCTTTTTGGTGAGCTAAAAAGACATCGTAACTAATAATACCACCATGAGGTTTTTGTTGGGCGATAAAGTCCAGGCCTTTTTGAGTATCAGAAAGATAAGTGATACTCGCTGTTATTTTTCCATCGCTAGCTTTTTTAAGTCCTGTAGCAAATTGATCTAAGATGGGTTGGGCTTCTTGTTGAGACCCCTGGCCACCCGGATAAAAGAAAATTAAATTAAGGGTAGAAGCTTGGCTGATATTAGTGAATGCAAGAAGCTGGAGCGCAAAAATAAAAAAGATGATTTTTTTAAAGCCTGTTTTTTTCATAGTTTCTTCCTAAGCAGTTCTTAAAGATTTCATTTAAGTGCAAGAGTTTCTAAAAAGAAAAACTTATGTTCATATACTTACGTTTTAGATTTTTTAAAGGTTTAACCAATCTTATCAACTCTAGCAAGTAGGATTAAGAGATTAAAAGGGATTAAAATGAAACTCAAAAAAGTGACTTTTTCAATTTTTATTATGCTGGCCGCGCTTCTTACTTTTTCTATAAAAAATAAAAAAGCAGCCGAAAACCTTTCTCAAGAGAAAAATTTAAAAGCAATAGAAAAAAATTCCCCGAAAAAAATACAAGAAGGCAGCAAAACCATCGATAAGCCACTCGATCTTAAAGATTATAAAATTGATCAAATTATTGTAGAAAAATCCAAACGACTTTTACATCTCAAGAGCCAAAATAAAATCATTAAGACTTATTCGGTTTCGCTGGGGGATGCTCCACAAGGACAAAAAGAGCAGCAGGGCGATGAAAAAACCCCCGAAGGTCATTATGTGATTGATTGGAGAAATAATAAAAGCCGTTATCATCTCTCTTTGCATATTGGATACCCTAAAGTTTGGCAAAAAGCGCGTGCTAAAATTTTGGGCATCAACCCAGGAGGTGATATCATGATTCATGGACTTCCCAATGGACAGAAAGATTGGGGTAAGGGTCATCTTTTGGTCGACTGGACGGATGGCTGCATTGCGGTGACCAGTGAGGAAATCGAAGAAATCTGGAAGGCCGTGCCCAATGGCACACCCATCGAGATTTTGCCTTAATTTGAGAATGCTTCTTTATTTTAAACCTGACTATTTTAATATCTATATTAATATGGTCTTGACTATTTTAATATGTACATTAATATAGTCACATGGAAAGAACGCTTTATCAAAGAGCTATAGAAGACTGTGCCTTTCATCATAATAAAATGGCCTTTTTGGCTGGACCTCGCCAAGTCGGTAAAACAACCTTGTCAAAACTCATTCTTAAGCAGCGCCATCATGGGGGAAAGTATTCTACTTGGGAAGAGCCGGTTTTTCGTAAACAATGGATTAATGATCCAGTTACATTAGTCCCGGAGCCCGCTTCGAAAATCTCATTGCCAATCATCTTTTAAAAACTTGTCACTACGCAACCGATACCGGGCAGGGTAATTTCG
>JAUHYS010000332.1 GCA_030426445.1 bacterium | reverse complement strand
TTCAATTCCTCAAACACATCGAGCGGACTCAAGTCTTTTTACACCTTATCGACCTTTTGGATCCAGAGCAAACCGACCCCTTTCTTTCCTTTGAAAAAATTGAGGGGGAGTTAAAAGCCTATTCAAAAGAGTTTGAAAAAAGAAGGCGCTGGGTGGTTTTTACCAAAGGGGATTTATTGCAAGACGAAGAGGGACAGGAAAAATTACAAAAGACCAAGGAGGTTTTTTCTCAAAAGGAAATCCCTTATTTTGTGATTTCAGCCCATACTCGAAAAGGCTTGGCGGATTTACTAAAGGAATTAGCCTCTGCTTTAGTTTAAATTTAAATCCCACTAACCCCCTTCGATCTCGAAGGGGGAAAAATCATTTCAAAACCCTTAGCATGATAAATCAAATAATCAAATTTGATATGCTTGGTTTAAAGTTTAATCCTTCACAGCCCTTAAAGTCACCGTGGTTTCATCACGAAAAGAAACCACACAGTCACGTCCATGGCTTTTAGCTTGATAAAGCGCAGTATCGGCCTGGTCAATGATTTCATCAATGGAGTCCATTTCTTTATTAAAGCAGGCCACACCCACGCTGACCGTTAAATAGCTCTTACGAGTATTGAGAATGGCTGGACTGGCGCGCTTAACAAAGTCACGCAGTTTTTCCGCAACCTTGGCGGCATCCTCAAGAGAGGTGTCGGGCAAGACTACAGCGAACTCTTCGCCACCGTAGCGAGCCAGGGTGTCCACTTCACGTAGATTTTTTTGGAGTAACTTAGCTAACTGAACCAAGATACGATCGCCCTCTAAATGGCCAAAGCGATCATTGATTTTTTTAAAATAATCTACATCCACCATTAACAGTGAAAGCTTATGCTGAAAGCGTTTAACTCGCTTAAATTCCATTTCCAGAATACGCAAAAAGTGACGCCGGTTATACACTCCTGTTAAATCATCCACCAGGGTCAGCTCTTTTGTTTTTGCATAAAGATATGCATTTTCTAGGGCAATGGCGAGCTGCTTGACAATGATATTAAGTACTTTGATTTCACGTTGGCTAAAAGCATTGGTTGCATGCCGCGAAAAATTCATTACTCCAAAAACTGAGTCCTTTGTCAAAATAGGCAGGCTCAGAAAAGAACCATTTTCTGACTTCATCCCTTTATAATAAAGGTAGTCCTGGTCTTTGGAGGTGTCGGGAATATAAATGGATTGCTTGCTTTCTAAAACACGACCGCTAATGCCCTCTCCTGCTTTAAAAACCAGTGTTTTGACTTCGTGACTTTTACGAAACCCGCGTAACTCTTGCACCACCAGGTTTTTCTTGGATTTGTCCAATAATAGAATGGCAAAGTCATTGAGCTGAATATTTTTTAAAATGACATCGGCAAATTTACTGCAAAGCTCTTCGGGGTCAATGCTAGCTGTTAATACTTGGGAGACGTTGAATAAAATATAAAGATCGCGAACGCTTTCCTCCAACTTGCGGTGATGATTGCCTTGATCTTCCTGTCCCGCCAAGTTATTTTTTTTTACTTCCTGCTTGAATAAATCCTCTGCATTTTCTGAATACGCGATGGGTTCATTTGCAAGGGTTTTTACTTGTCGAGTCAAAGCCTCCATTTGTAAACGCAGGCTCTCCATCTCTTCTTGAAAAAAAAGAGGGCTTTCTTTAGCTGGAGATTTCTCTTCAATAAAAGAGGGATTCTTTTCGGCATTGAGTTCCTTTAACAAATCGATTGTCGAACGCCGTTTCTTATAAAGCCCAAACAGGCCAATTGCTGCCAGCAAAGCAAAGAAGACTGTAAATAAACATAAAGTTAGAAGAGAGAGTTCTTGTTTAGAGTTGGATTGAATCAGTAAAAAATATAAACTACCCAAAAGCCC
>JAUHYS010000069.1 GCA_030426445.1 bacterium | reverse complement strand
AAAATCAAAAAAGCCACGCTGACAGCGACCCTCACTCTACCTGGAATCGGCTTGGCTCCCATAAAAGGAATAAAGGTAATCATCGTTAACATGCGGGTGAAAATCAAGCCCCCTAAAAGCATGTAACGAAATAAATCAGCATTGATTCCAAAACCTGCAAGGATTTGTTGGGCAGAATTCAACATAATAAAGGATCGCTAACGAATATGGTAGGGAAATTGCTCTAATAAAAGAGCCGCAAATCGTGTCAATTGTTCTAAAATGGATGGACCAAAAACAATCAGTGCAACAAAGACCCCAACTAGTTTTGGAACAAAGGTTAAAGATTGTTCCTGAATTTGAGTGGTTGCCTGTAAAATACTAATTGCCAAACCAATCAATAATGCAGCCAATACCGCTGGTGCTGACACAATAAGTGTTAAATAAAGCGCCTCTTTACCAATTTTAAGAATATATTCCATTTTTTTATAGATAACCTTTAATTAAACCTTGTGTGATTAAAGCCCAACCATCCACAGTGACAAATAAAAGTAACTTAAAGGGTAAAGAAACCGTGATAGGCGATAGCTGGAACATCCCTAAGGATAACAAAATATTTGCGACAACCATATCAATAACTAAAAAAGGTAAGAAAATTACAAAGCCGATTTGAAAGGCTTCTGAGAGTTCACTTACAATGAAAGCAGGAATGAGTATGACAAAATCATCTTTACCTACGCTGTCACGGTCTTCTTTCTTACGAAGTTGCTTTGCAAGTAAATAAAAGTTTTTCTGATTTTCGACATGGGTGTTTTTCTTTAAAAACTGACGCCAGGGCTCTTTTCCCTTTTCAGCCGCTTCTTCCATCATACCTAAGGTCGCTTGAGACATGAGACCCTGATTTGAGGTAGTTTGAACTATGCTTTCAGTAGCTTGATAAGTCTCTATCCCAACAGGAATCATAATATAGATAGTCAGTATCATCGCCAAACCGGTAATGACCTGATTAGGAGGAATCTGTTGAGTCCCCATTGCGTTTCTTATTAATGCCAAAACTACGGCTATTTTAACAAAAGCCGTTCCCATCATCATTGCAATAGGAAAAAGGGCTAATGCAAAAAGGGCAAAGATAAGTATCAGGGGTTTGCTAATAGGCTGGTCAAATCGGCCTTGAGCAAAGGACCAACCCGAATAAAGAATAATAAGAAAAAAAATAATTGAGGATAACCAGTGAACTTTTCTTATGGACTGCAGTTTCTTAACTATCTTGCTCTTCTTCATGAGGACTTAACTCCGTAATCAATCCAACATAGTGGTCTGTCGAAGAAATCAGAATACGCTTTTCTTCGACTTGAATGACATATAAGTGTTTCTTCGCATCTAAAGGGATTCGTTCTAGAACCCTTATGTCTGATTTAGTGATTTTAAAGCGTCTTCGAGCGAGTTTAGGCACAACATAATTTAAAATCACAAAAGCCAAGGCAAGAACTAAAATTAAAGCAATGATCATTCGAAAGAAAGAGCCTTTAAAATCCATTGACTCAAAAGCTTCATCCGTATCTATTTTTGGGGGACCCACTACCTCTAAGTCTGCGCTGTCTTCCTGATCTTCTACCTCCTCCTCTACAAGTGATTCTTCTTTAGACTCTTTTGAAGCTAAAGACTCTTGATTTGAGGGGCTTTCACTTGTATCGTCCTGACTCTTTTGAATGGATTCCTTGGCTGAATCCGCTAAAACTTTTGCGTTTGCTTCCTCAGAAAAACCTTTTAAAGCAAAATTAACACTCAAACATAAAAAAAATAAAAAAAAATAAAGATTTTTCATGAGTATATTTTAATAATTCGGATACCTAATTTTCCATCCACTTCAACCAATTCTCCTTTTGCCATTAAACGACCATTCGCGACTAAATCCACGGCTTCATTTGGAAAGCGGTTGAGTTCGACGATTTCTCCTTTTTTTAAAGCCAGTAATTCGCCAACTGTGATATTTTTTTTACCCATCACCGCAACTAATTGTACAGGCAAGTCATTTGTCAATCCAGCTGCCTGAGTTTTCATACTTGTCGAAGCCGAAGCAACCGGTTGAGCCCTGGAAGCTAAATCTGTTTTGGACTTTATTTTTGTTTCAGAAGAGCCAGGATCTTGCTCTGAAGGCCCCTCACTAAAATCAAAAGGGTCTGAGCCCGCCTCCTCTTCTGGGCCTTCCTCAAAATCTTCGAAGGGATCCGCCCCCTCTTCTTCTAAATCAAAGTCTTCTTCTACACCAGGGTCTTTTGGGTTCATTATGCAGGTCCTCCATAGTAATCTAAAATTTTCAATACTAGCTTGTCTTCAGCGTCAATCACTTCGGTTAAAAAACCTCCTTGAGAGGGGTTTTCACCGACTCTTAAAATAGCCTTTCCCGAAATATTGCCATGCCCCACACTCATCAAACTTTCATCAAAAAGGACAACGTCGCCTTTTTCTAATTGTTGAATCTCTGAAAGGGCTAGCCCCACTTTACCCACTTCAGGCCAAATCGAAGTCTTAATATGGCTCACACGACTAAGTTGCTTTTCTAGATCTATTAACGAAATAGAATCAGCTCTTTGTGTAATGGGTTCAGACTTTAACAAGACTCCCTCTACTAAGGGGTGAGGAACATAAATATTGACGTAAGCTCCTCGATTACCCACTGAGAGGTATACTTTAAAAACTAAACCCAATTGCTCATGCGCAGAAGCCTCGGCAAATAATTTAGCTTCATTACTAAACTTACTTAACCGAAAACTCACCTCGCCCTGTTCACTATTATAATCAGGTGCTGACATTAAAAGAGTCATTAAAAAAAATTCAAAGACGCCTTTTTCCGTATCACTAAAAGAAACTTGGTCCGTCACTTCTAGCCCCTGTACTCCAAGCAGTTGCTGAATAATATAACGACTCAAAAGATAATCAAAGCTAAGTAATAATTTTTCTTCATAAGGCTCGACTGTGATTTCTGCAACTGCGCAAGGCACCGAAAATTTCTCAATAAAATGTGCTCTGTTTTCTTCTTCAAAACTTATAAATTTAATTTTGATGGGAATGTTGAGTTCTTTAGAAAGCTTTTCTGTTAATTGAACGCGCCTACCCTCTATATCATAAAATTGAGGGTACTTTTCTAGAAAGGCTTGTGTAATAGAGACTTGCCGTCTAGAGAGCTTTGGAATTTTTGAAAAATCGAAAGTTCGAACGCTGCGCTTTTTCATGTCTTATAAACCCATTTACTTTTAAAATCGAATCTTTAGCCAAAGCTATGGTGTTTGCAAGTAAAAGGTTAGCTCGTGCTTGATGAAAAATCAACTAAGTTCGACACGAATATCGCGAATATCTAATTCTTTTTTACCTAAGGCTTCTGCAATCTTTTCTCTTTCATTTTTAAAGGTTGCTTCTACATGGCGGTTGGGGACTAAAAAGGTAATACTGATGTTACCGCTTTTATCTCGTAAAACTTTAAGTGTTGTCCCATTAAAAAAATTATCCTGAAATTCAATTTTCATCTCTGTATTGAGTTCTTTATCTCGAGAAATCGTCGCAGCCTGAATAATTTGAGCAAGCACAGCGGGAGGCAGTTCCTTCGGCCCTTGTGTTGCTTGTATGCCTTCAATGGCTTGAGACTGCACAGGCATCACAGGTGCAGGGGCCACTCCCTTCAAGCTTGAATCAAAGGTCGTTTTTTTATTTTGACCTTCTGTTTTTACTTCACCTTTTTTTGCCGTTTTAGCAGCTAGCTTACCGTCTCCACCTTCTCCTTGACCTTCCCCTTGTTCTTTTAAACCCTTTTTTCCTGTAATTCGTCGATGATTCGTTTGCCCACGTTCTTGGGTGGATTCTTTTTTTTCTGAGGTATTTTTGTCTTCTTGCTTTTCTTCTTTTGTTTCCTGTCGATTACCTTGTTCATCACGAGGACGGACTTCGGCTAAATGGCTTTCAAAACCCGACTGCCCAATCACGGAAGCAGTCCCTTCATGACTCATATTTTCTAACATTTGATCAAAAGGGCTTTTGTCTTGCTTAGTTTTTATGAGTGTCTTCGCTTGAGCACTGGTGTGAACTTGGGTTGATTTTTGCAGAACCTTGGTCTTGACCTTACGGTTTTGCGCAGCTCGCATCTCTGCTTTTAATTGTTCATTTTGATTGTTGACTCGATTTTCACTCATTGCCATTCACCTTGTTCCTTTCTAACGCTTTTCATTTGATGGAGCACATTGCCTAATTCGTTCATTTGTTTTGTTTCTTCTTTTTCTAACTCTTTAAGCATTTTCTTTTTCCAAAGCTCTTTATGTTTTTCCATCATTTTGACTTCTTTACATGCGTTGATATAATCTCTTCTTGCTTGTGTCACCCTTTCTTCCGCACGTTTCACTTCTTCTTTTTGCTCTTCAATTTCTTGATCTTTTTTTTCTTCTTCTTCTTGAAGTCTTTGAATATAATTAAGATGCCCATGTGATTCAGAAATCTGACTTTCACCACTAGCTAGTTTAAGCGCCATTTCTCGACGGGAGCTTTCTCGGGTTTCGATGATCTTCTTTTTTTCTTCCTCTAAATCTTTTAAACGCTGCTCTTCCTCCTTAAGGTTTTTAAATGCCTTACCTAACTCAATTTCAGCTTCTCTTTTATTTTTATACTTAACCTTGAGCAATGCCTCTAGGCGGTATTTTTCCTTTTTTTTTGCCATAGCTTTACCAGTTAAGTTTAAAAAGACTCCTACAAGAACATAGATTTCATTTCTTCAGTTGTCTCTGACAGATGGATCTTATCATTGACATGCTGTTTTAAAAAATTATTCACGTCGTCAATTTTTTCGATTGCATAGTCGACATTGGGGTCCGAGCCTGATTCGTAAGCCCCAATTAAAATGAGGTCTCTTTCCTTTTCATAATTAGCGACCACTTCTCTTAGTTTACGGGCTGCCATTTCGTGTTCTTCGTCCACAATGGCTGACATTACACGGCTCACACTTTCTGAAATATCCACCGCTGGATAGTGGCCTCTTGCAGCAAGCTCACGCGACAAAACAATATGCCCATCCAAAATCGAACGCACTTCGTCTGCAACGGGTTCAGTCATATCATCTCCTTCGACCAAAACCGTATAAAAAGCGGTAATAGAACCCGTTGCTGAGTTTCCCGTGCGTTCGAGCAGCTTGGGTAAAGTCGAAAAAACTGAAGGTGTAAAACCTTGCCGCGCAGGAGGTTCTCCGACAGCCAATCCAATTTCACGCAAAGCTCGCGCAAAACGTGTAACTGAGTCCATCATCAACATGACTTTCTTACCTTGATCCCTAAAATATTCCGCGATGGCGGTTGCCACATAAGCAGCCTTGGCTCGAACCAAAGAAGGCTGATCAGAAGTTGAAACCACTACCACCGAACGACTGAGCCCTTCCTCTCCCAAATCTTTTTCTAAAAAGTCACGCAATTCTCTACCACGTTCACCTACTAAACAGATCACATTGATTTCAGCATCGGTGTTTCGGGCCAACATACCCATGGTGGTACTTTTACCGACTCCCGCAGCCGCAAAAATGCCAACCCGTTGTCCCTCTCCACAAGTTAAGGTACTGTCAATCGCTTTAATTCCAAGGGAAATAGGCTGAGTAATACGTTTTCGAGTAAGTGGGTCTGGTGGAGGCGCCATAACAGGATACTCTTTTTCGAATTCGAGAGGGCCATGTTCCTGGAGATCCATGGGATCACCCAAGCCATCGAGAACCCGCCCTAAAAGCTGATCTCCGACCTTCACCATGAGGCAATTTCCAGTGGGAAAGACTTCGTTACCCAAACCAATGCCTTCTAGTTCGCCCAAGGGCATGAGCAAGACATCACGATCTTTAAAACCCACTACTTCGGCTTTAACGGGCGTGGTGCGATGAAAGGGATAAATATAACAAAGCTCACCCACCCGCACTCCAGGGACGATCGCTTTCACGACCAAACCAGTTAACTCGGTCACCTTACCTTTGATGCGGTAAGTCATCAGTGATTCTAGATTATTATAATAAGGTCTCAGGTTTATTTGAGGAAGTTCGAAGTCTTCAAAAAAATTTTCGGCTTGAATCGTCATAATCTACATCCATTAGGGAAAATTATAACCCCAATGCTTTTTTTATCGCACTTAACTGGGTGTCAAGTTGCGCATCTATCGTCCCTATCTCGGTCTCAACAATACACCCCCCTGCTTGAACTTCGTCTTTTTCTCGAAATACTATGGACTTACCTTCTTCAATCGATTGAAAAAATTCTTCTTCATTTTTCTTAATTTTTTGATAGTCTTGCGGGTTGAGACGGACAATAATTTTGTCACCAATCGCATCACTTAAAGCTAAACGGATGACATTTAAAATCGCTTTGTCATTTTCTCGAAACTCTCGGCCAATAATTTTTTTGGCAATCTCAAAAATCAAACGTAGCATTTCTTTTTCGTTATCCTGAAACAGCTTTTGGCGCAGTTCTTTAACCTGAATGAGCATTTCCATGCCTTTAGCTTGCCCTTCAGCATAACCGGCTTGGTAACCTTCCTTTTTGGAACGGTCACTTTCTTCCTGAATCTTTGCTAAAACTTCACGGGCTTCTTCTTTAATTTTTTTGGCATCTTCACGAGCTTCTTCGATAATCTTTTGGGCTTCGCTACTCGCTTCCAGGCTTTCACGACCAACAATCCCACCTCGGGAAACTCCGGCATTCACACTTGCAGGAAACTCATTATCGATTAAAGCCTCCAAGTTGAGATTTTTTTTAAATTCATTTCCTTTAAGAATTTTTGCCATAACTTGATATTCCTTAAATCAGTTTAAAATAAAAAAATATATTTTTCAATGAGTTATCTAATTATCACCTGATAGGTGTCTTTGTTTTCTGAACAGCTTCTATACCCTTTATGGCCGATAAAATTCTTGTCTGTACCTGCTTAATTTTAGCTTCATCACAGGTATCCCCTTGGGAATTAATATATCTTTTTAGCATATAACCTTGTTGAGGAGGAAAACGGTACATAAAGTAGTTAGCTTCATCAATTCGATCCTTGGCAAAAGCTCGACTGAGGACTCCAAACCCAATCTCCTGCATCATATCATCAGATTTGAGCTTTTCAAAATCTAGAGACAAAATATGTAACTGAGCTTCTTTAAGGACTTGTGGATCCCAGCTTCCTCCTTCCTTAAGTCTTTTTTTGATTTCCATGGCATCTGCAACTTTAAGACGGTTTAAGATGGCACGGATGGCTGATCGATTGACTTTGCTTAAGGCTATGGTGAGCTCAGAAAGCCCTAACTCCTGAAGAAGACTCGAGTTTTTTTTAAGACTGAATTCGCTTAGTTTTTGAAAAAATGGATCTGATTTTAAGTTTTCTATCTCAATTAACGGGAAAGCCTGCTCACATTTTTTTTTGACTACATTTCTCATCCGGGGAGAAATCTGTTTACTATGCTGAAGTCGTCTGAGTTTTTTTCTTTTCTCTTTAGAAAGGTCCTTAAGAAACATCCCAACTTTGTCTTTAGGAAATAAAGTAATGATTTGAGCAAGCACGATTGGACTTTCGTCTTTAAACCGGTCACTTACCCAAGCGGGATGGGCATGATAAAACAAGCTGGTTAACTTTTCTCCCTTAAGCCTGACTAAGGCACTCTGAATAAATTCTTGCTGGCTAGAACTTGGTTGGTCTAATAATTTAGAAAGAATAGGGGTTATTTTTTCGACTCGGGATTGAGTCAAATAAGCAAAAGCCTCGTCAGCTCTTTTTCCTAAGTAAGAAAGCATTAAAGTGGCACAAGCCAAATCACGATTTTTAATATTTTGAATATTTAATGACACTTATGATGTTTCCCCAAGTTAAGTTTAGCTCAGCAAAGAAAAGTTTTACTTAATTAGGCACTTTTGTCCAGCGATTAAGGTAGATGGACTACAAATGGCTATAACAAAAAATGGGTAGGAAGATCAATGCAGTCTAAAATTATAACTGCATATTGAAAGCTTTATTGACTGATGAGTTGACCATTTCACCAAACTTAACCATGGTATCAAACATCATGGTGTGTTGGTGAGCAAACACCTGTACTTGAATCATTTCCTTCATTGTAAATTTTTGGTTTCCTTGAGTTAGGTTATCAACGAGCATTTCCATGTTATTCTGGCTATTATTAACCTGCTTGAGAAGTTCGGAAACCACTCCCCCTCTTTTTTCGTTAAATTCAACCCCTTTTACTTGCGAAAGATCTAAGTTGAGCTCGTTGGCAGGAATCGCGTTAATTCCCTTATCATGCTGCATCAGATCCCCTACCATTTGGGAAGCTGACATCTGAGTTTGTGGATTGGCATCCATCGCCATATTTTGGTCCATTAAAGCACCAAATTGGCTATTTTCGATCTCATAGCTGTTAGGTGTACTTGCAGGGCTTTCTTTGAGGTCGACAGCCTGTTTTAATAATTCTTCTGTTAAAGCTGCGGATACTGGTTCGGCCATAAAGTCTCCTGTTTTATCGAAAATTCTCTATAAAATTAAATTCTTTTCTTCTACCCTAAATATTATAGTCAAGTTCAAGTAGTAAAGTTGCTAACTCTTCATTTTTTTATGCATAAGCTTCTGTACGATACTGATGTTGGCTTTTTGTTTGAATAAAGCTGATCTTTTTAAACAATAGGCTTAATGCACGTGCATGCAAACGGGAGGTCCATGATTTTGAAAGACCGAGCTTATATCCCGCCTCTTCAAGAGTTTTTTCTTGAAAATAATACATTTTAACCAGTTTTCTTTCTTTTTCTGGCAATTCCTCAATCGCTTGCCTCATGTACTCTTTAACTTTTTGAAACTCAGCTTTTTGTTCAATATCATTAGCTTTTTTATCTTCGATTTCGATGGATTCCTCATTAGCATCCAAACTAATAATATAAATCGAAGCCAAAGAATTCACAGTTTCTTTTACCTCTTGAATGTCACTATCATGGCCTTCATTGCGATCGGCCTCTGATTTAAGGTACTCATTAGCAGCTTGTTCAAACTTGATTTTATTGTATAAGGAACGGGGAAGCCACCCGGTTTTTCTTAATCCGTCATAAATGGCTCCGCGAATTCGATAATAGGAGAAAGTTTTAAAATCAACTTTATG
>JAUHYS010000331.1 GCA_030426445.1 bacterium | reverse complement strand
GGATTCTTTTCAATTAGTTGTGGGTTTAAGCAGTCACTTTATGCGTTGTTTAAAAAAGCAAACGACTTTTCCTCTGGCAAATCCCAGGAACGGAAACACTGCAAGGTTTGTCTCTGCAAAAAAACTTTTTGATGACCTGTGTCAGGCAATTCATACATCTGAAAATGGAGGGATCCTCTTTTTAGATGAACTCAATCGTCACCAGCCAACTCCCAGTTTAGGTAGAATTGAAGCAACGAGTCCCTATGGAGCGGAAGCCTTATTAGAAAACGAAGGGTCCGCAATGGGCGTGATTAATCTGAGTAATATGTTCGAGAATAATGAGTTTAATGAGGAGAGGTTTGAAATTGTAACAGATTTAGCCATTCGGTTTTTGGATAACGTGCTAGAACTCAACTATTATGTTAGCCCTGAAATCCGCGAGCTGACTTTAAATAATCGAAAGTTAGGTTTAAGTTTAACGGGTTTTGCCGAATTATTGGCAAAAATGGGAATAGCTTATGATTCAGAGAAAGCACGCAATTTTGCGGGTTTTCTTATGAAACTTTTTTTAAAACGCAGTCGACAGGCTTCTATGGCTTTAGCTCAACAACGCGGTCCCTTTAAAAATTATAGCCATTCCTATTTAGCTCAAATGAATTTAGCTCCCATGCGTAATGCAAGTTTGATTACAGTGATGCCTTCTCCTACCATAAGCAAGGTTTTTTCAACGAGCTCTGGTATGGAGGCCTTAGGTGTTGATGATTTGTTGCTTAATTCCGAAAATAATTTTTTGGTTTCAAAATTAAAAAAAGAATCCTTAGATGTAAATAGTATTCTGCAAAAACTAAAACACACAGAAGATTTAGATTTAATTAAAGAAATTCCTGAAAAAATTAGGCTTGCTTTTAAATTAAATCAAAAGATCAGTTATCGTGATCAAATAAAGATGCAAGCAGCTTTTCAAAAATATACGGATAATGTGGCTAGTAGGGTGATTCAGCTTTCTAAAAAAACAACTTGGCAGGATGTATACCAAATTATCATGTTTGCTTATAACTCCAAATGTAAGGGCATTCAGTTAAGCCGAGAAGGGTATCTAATGAAGGAGTTAAAAAAAGAAAAGAAACAATCTTTTTCTCAAGGTTCTTTATTAGTCCCCCAAAATGGTCAAAGCGCAAGAGCGAATTTATTTTTCGGGAGAACTCTTTAAAGTTTTGATTTTTTTGCAAATAAAAAGATTATTTAGCAAGCAGTCGACTAAAGATTTCGTACCAATGATCTTGTGAGCGCCATTTTTCTAAAAGATAGCCATTAACTAAAACCGTGGGGGTTCCCTGTACTTTAGCTATTTTTCCTTGCTTGATATCTTCGATAATTTTATTTTTTGTTTCCGGGGCTTTTTGACATTGTTTAAAAGCCTCTATATCCAGATTAAGATCGTGGGCAAATTCTAAAAATTTCGTTTCTGAGAGTTGCGTTTGATTAGCAAAAACAAGATCATGATAAGGCCAAAATTGCCCTTGTTGATCAGCGCAATAGGCGGAGAAGGCCGCTTCACAGGCTTTGCGATGTCCTTGGTGAGGAAAAAAAGGATTACAAGCTTTATCTAAAGGGTAAAACATGTAAACCAGTTTAACATCACTACGAAAGTCTTCTAACAGAGGCTTAAGCTCCTCAGCGGCCTTTTTGCAATGCGGACATTGAAAGTCGCTAAATTCAGTAATGACGACTTTAGCATTTGGATTTCCCCAATAAGGTCGGTTTGAAGTGTCTATTTCATAAGCTGTCTTCTGAAACATTTTGTCAATTTCAGCCTTGACTTTATCTTCGCTAGAAATATTGAGATTAAGATCACTATAGTCGTATTTTTTTTGATAATCAATCAGAGCAAATGTGCCCAACCCGATA
>JAUHYS010000068.1 GCA_030426445.1 bacterium | reverse complement strand
ACCTTTAAGTTGCTGTGTCAAAAATGTCCGTCGTGCAAAAATATTACCAGGAGATTGGGTTTGCATTGTTGGAATGGGATCGATTGGCCTCATGATGCTCCAATTGCTTAAGCTTGAGGGTGCCAAAGTTTTAGCACTGGATTTATTAGAAGAGCGCTTGGAACTCGCAAAAAAATTGGGAACAGATGAAGTTTATTTAGGAAAACAAGTAAATCTCCAAAAACATATTGAAAAACTTACCGAAGGTCGAGGTGTGGACTTAGTGGTCCTAACTGCAGGTAATCAAAAAATCGTTCAAGATTCCATAAACTGGATTCGTGACGGAGGCAGCCTGAACCTGTTTGCGTCTTTGTCGGATGAACCGGTCCCTTTAAGTATTGATCAACTTTATCATCGCGAAATTAATTTATTTAGCAGTTATTCGCCATCGCCAGAAGATTTGATCAAGGCTTATGATTTACTGATTCATAAAAAAGTAAATGTACAAGCTTTGATAACACACCACTTAAAATTAGAAGAACTGACTTTAGGCATTCAAAAAATAAATGCAAGTGAAGCCATGAAAGTTATTATTCACCCGCATGATATTTAGAATTTACTATCATTTTTATTTTAAACTGAGATCTTCAATATGCAGAATTTCTGGAAAATATTTTTTGAGATGGTTTTTAATTCCCTCTTCTACCGTACGTTTTTGAGCTCCACATCCTACGCACGCACCTGTCATTTTTAATTTTACGACACCATTTTCTACTTCGATAATTTGAAGATCTCCACCATCTCTTTTGAGACCAGGACGGACTTCATTGTCTAAAACAGATAAAAGTTTGGTGATAAGCTTACGGTCAGAGCCCTTTACCTGCTCGGCATCAGAAGCTAAAATTTCCGGCTTAATCATAGGACCTCGGTAACCTGCCATCCCTCCTAGTGCGTTAAAAACTTGAGTGTATCCTTCGCGAACTAATAGCTGACAAATCGTTACTGCACTATTGCCATTAGCGCAGATTGTCAAAATAGGCCTCGTTTTATCTGGAAATTCATTCAATCTTTGAGAAACCTGTACTGCCGGAATATGTTTTGCCTTGGCAATATGCCCGCTAGACCAGCCTTCATCGGAACGAACATCTAAAATAAGTAAATTAGGAACCGTTTGAATAAACTCTAAAACCTGTTCTTTAGGAATTTCTGAATAAGGCAAGGCGTTTAAAATGCTTTGAGTTGTTGGAGGCACTCCACTGACAACAGCAGCAAGTTGTTGTCGCAAAGTTTTGAGCTGTTGTTCAAATACATCTTTTTGCGCTACCAGATTGGCTTCCAGTTTTTCTATTTTATTTTCAAGTTCTAAAATCTTTCGTTGATTTTTTTTAAACATAAAGACGCCTTTAAAATCTTAAAAAGCTAGCCTATTTAAGCTTATTTAATAAAAATAAAAAAAAGCCTAACTTTTAATATTAAAAGCTAGGCTTAAAAATTTTGATTGATATCATTTTAATGATTATTTAAATTTTCTTAAAGTCTTTTGCATTGCGGTCCAGACTTTAACTGTTTTGATCTCTTGAGACTGATAAAGGCTGCAACCACCCGAATCAACATTCCCCCCGCCATCACTTTTTTCGATATCATCGGGATTGGCATCGGTTACAATATCTACATTATTAATCTCGCCACAATCACCATTGCCTGTACAATCACAAGTCACAGTCAGACTATTTGGACAGGTACTGGTAAAAGCTTGGAAAGGTGGATCCACTGGAGGAAGTCTTGAGCCTTGAGTAAAAACATTGATAATTTTGAGAGCACATATTTGATAAGTCTCTCCAGGAGTTAAACCACGCAATTCATAACTTCCACAATCTTGAGTGCAATTACCTTGATTAAGGGCATAACGGTCTAAGCGAGGAGCGTTGGTACCAGAAACAAAGGCTACTGCGTCAATAAACTCCTGGCCTGGAGTCACATTGGTTGCTCTGACTTCTGCACCACGGAGTTCAGTAGAACCATCACTCGCATAGACTTTTCCTGTAACCGTACAGGTATCATTATTGTCAACTCCGTACAAAGCTTTAAAAATTTCATGATCATCTTTATGAAGACCGGCCGGGTCTAATCCGTTAGGCAAAGAAGTTGGAAACATTTCTGGAAAGTGCGTAATTTTATCTTCAGTAAAACTATCTGGATCATTAATACCAGCAACAAACTCCTCTGGATTAACCATAGCATGGTGCACACCCAAAAAGTGGCCCAACTCATGCATCATGGTTGCTCTAATGTTGGATTCCTGCGCAGTAAAAGGACAGCTATTACACCCATCGACACTTTCTTCAGGAGAGATACAGGCACCATTGACGGCTGCCCAACCTCGTTTGACTTCTGTGCGCGTGTTTTCTTCGGGGTCATCTGCAGGAAGTTGTGGTCCAGCAACACCTAAAATATTAAACCGAGCACATTGACCAAAAAGGTTATCAAAGAGTTGGCCATCTTCACTAATAAAGATAGGGTTTCGACAAGGGCCATTGGCCGGACCAAATACTTCAGGATAACAATTAGCGAGTTCTGTTTCAAAGACTTCAGTAAAATTTTCTTGAGAATCGAGCACATTAGCCGGCAAGGTATCCCCACCCACGATATTAAGTGAAATGCCTTCGATATCTTCCCAAGCTTGAAAGGATTCATCAATAATTTGCAGGGTCGTAGCTTGGTCAAAACCGCCACCTGGTTTTAAACCCGCTGCCATGGGATTATAAGTAATCGTACCCTGTTTCCATACGACTGGATTTCCGTTAATATTTGTATCAAGGGCATTTCCCGCTAAAACTGTCGCTGCAGTGAAACCTGTTAAAAGGAAAGCACCCATCTTACTTATTAATTGTAAGTAAAAATTTGAATTTTTCTTTCTCATGATATTCGTTCCTTCTTATACTATTTAGCTTTATTGAGCTTGTGGATAGAGAATTTCTGACAAACCTAAAATGAGGGTTTCCAGTTCTTTCGCATCGACTGCACCTTGATCTATTGCTTGTTGAGTTTTTAGAGTTTTCAAGGTTTGAGAAAGCCTCTCATTTTTATTAGAAAGATTAGATACTTTTAAAACATTATTTTGCAGGCCATTTGCTAACTTTCCATTGCTTTGTTTAATAAAAGCACCTTGGGAACTACCCCCTACCAAACTGGTAAAAGAAAGTTTACTTGCTCCATAAAATCCAAAAATACCTTCGGCACCTAACTCTAACTCTGTACCCACACCAGGTACCAAAGTCCCTCTACTTGCATTTCCAAAAATATTGACTTTGATGGTTTTGGGAGGCTGACTCTTTGTTAATCGTGTTTTGTAGGTAGGGTGTTCATAAGAAGCAGGTTGCCCTTTTAAGACTTTTTGAACTTCAAAAGTCAAAACAGTATACGGCATACCTTTGGCTTTAAACTTTTCCTCTTTATCAATGAGCTTTCCTGAAAACCACATGGAATTATCTCCACCTGATTTTAATAAGGTCTCAATGTCCATTAAAGGGGCTTTATAAGCATGTACCCAAGGCAAAAAACCTAGAATAAGTAGGGAAAAACTTCCCAAAGCGATTAACTTTTTCAATGATTTCATAACATCTCCTATGAAAGGTATTTTTGAATGAGACTGAATTAATACATAATAACTCATTTAAGTCACTAGAATTTTAAAGATAATATTATGTAATATGACTATTCATCTTTATTAAACGTTAAATGGAGTGAATGGTTTTTAGGTAAAGTGAAACTTTACAGCCACATGAATATTCTTTAACCTTAGAAAGGAGCAGTCTACTATAAGTTCTCCTTTAATTCTATTAAAATATTGAGTAAAGTCATTAACATGCAAGAAGTAAACTCTATATTCTTTTCCATTTTGCTAAAATTTCTTAAGCTATTGCGACCTATCTACCTTTGGTTTCGCAAAAAATGGCCCCATTATTTTGAACAAAAAAATCAGCAAACTGTTAACCTCGATACCTCTCGGATGTTAGAAAGCTTTAATTCCCTCCACCGATGGTTTTTTGGAAAAAGCTTTCAACGAGTCCGTTTTAATGAAGAAGAGTTAAAAAATTATCAAGAAGCGTATCAAAAAGGTCCTACGATTCTTTTAATGAGAAATTGGGGGCAAGTCGAATATAATTACTTTAATGAACTCTTTTTAAAAAACAAGCTACCACTGGCCATTCACAATAACATGATTAAAATGAGTCATTGGATGCCTCGTTCTGAAGCTAAACTGATTCGTTTTCAGAAATGGGATACCTTTTTCACCCATGGTGCATGGCCCTACAATCAAAACTTATTTGATCTTAAAAAAGCTCTACAGGAAAAAAAAGTCATTCTTTTCTGTCTTGATTTACCCCGAGAAAATGTTTGGATTGAAAAAAACTTTACTCAACAACGTGAAGTCCTAAAAGAAATGATTAAAATTTCTCAGGAAGCTAATTTACAAACTCAGTTTGTACCACTCCATTTTATTTACGATAAACTTCCCGGCAAAGAAAGAAAATCACTCAGTGAAATCCTTTTAGGTGAAAGAGAGAATCCCACTTATTTGCGTAAAGTTCTTCTATTTTTAAGGCGCTTTAAAAAAAGAGCCGTTGCTAAAATAGGTCAACCCATTGATATCCAAAATTGGATACAAGAACAAAACGCTTCTCAAGGTTTAGAAGAAATGACTTCTCCCTTGATTAAATTTTTAGAAAAGACTTTTAGGCAAGAGGTTTTTCAAGTCACCGGGCCCAGACTTAAACCGAGGAGACGAGTGATTGCTGAGCTTTTGGAAGATCCCAATCTAGAAAAAGCATTGGGCCACTTTATCGAACAAAATGATTTTAAAAAAATGACAAAGGAAAAAGTTCGAAAAAAACTTTCTCGACATTTTCATGAAATCGTCAGTGCTACAAATAATATTACTTTGTTAGAGCTTTGGGATTACGCATTAACCTGGCTTTTTAAGCGTTTCTATAATGGAGTAGAAGTCGATAAGGAAGGCATCCAAAAGATTAAAAAAATTGCAAAGGACGCCCCTGTCATTATTGTCCCTGCTCATAAAAGTCATTTAGACTATCTCATAATTACTTACGCCTTTCATCATAACAACCTCAGTTTGCCTCACATTTGTGCTGGAAATAATCTCAACTTTTGGCCAATGGGTCCCATTTTTCGTAAATCAGGCGCTTATTTTATACGTAGAAGCTTTGGCAATGACCCTCTCTATAAATTTGCTCTTAAACTTTATATAGAAAAGCTTTTGCAAGAAAATTACTTTCAAGAATTTTTTATCGAAGGCACACGTTCTCGTTCGGGAAAAATGTTCCCTCCAAAACTGGGGTTTCTTTCAATGATTGTGGAAATTTTTTTAAAAGGAAAACTACCCGATATTTATTTTGTTCCTGCTTCCATTGATTATGAAAATATTATCGAAGAAAAGTCTTACCTCAAAGAAGTTGCAGGTGAACAAAAAAAGAAAGAAAAAACCACAGACTTATTTAAGCTACCTAAATTTCTAAAAAAGCGATACGGCAAGGTTTATATTCAATTTGCCAACCCTCTATCTTTAAAGGCAAGTCTTAATGAGGACATCGGGACTATCTTACAAGATAGCAAATTATTTAGAAAATTTAACGAAGAACTGGGTTTCAAAATTTGCCATGACATTAACCAAGTTTCTACTTTATTGACCTCTGCATTAGTTGCAACGGCCCTACTGAGTCCTCGTAAAGGAGAGTTTCAATTTAAAGATGTCCATCAAAAATGTGAAATTCTTTTCTATGTTATTAAAGATAAATCAGTGCGCGTTTCCGAGGCACTATCGAAAGATTTTCACCATGCCATCCAAGAAAGCCTTGAACAGTTTTTAAAGGAAGGTTTGATTCAATCACTCGAAGATCTAGATGGAAAGTTTTTATGTATTCCTGACGATGCGATAAGTCGGCTCAATTTTTTTAAAAACCAAGCTATTTATTTTTTTGCAGAACTTTCTCTTGCCAAGCTGTGTTCTCTACAAACAGAAAATTCTCATGATCTGTTTATTCAACTGAGTCAATTGCTCAACAAAGAATTCTTTTTTTCGCAAGACACCTCTTTAATCCAGTCAATTCATGAAGGAAACTTAAAGTTACCCGACTGGACAACTGAAATCATTTTACCCACTTTAGAATCCTATTGGCTGACATTAGACACCATTCATCGACTCAAGGACTTTTCACTCACTGAAATCCAGCTTATTCAAAATACCATTGATCACGGCAAATTGCTCAAATTAAAAAATAGGTTATCTTATCTTGAGTGTCTTTCCAAATTTAATATTCAAAATGCAATTAGGAGGCTCACAGAAATGGGAATTTTACGTTTTACAGATGAAAAAAAGAGCAAAAAACTTTGTCTAGGGCCTGCAAAACAGAAAATTTTAGACACTACTTTAGTTCTAGAAAAACTTCTAAATAAAAAGAGTTAACTCAATGAAGCTAGCAATATTAGGCGGTTCCTTTGACCCCCCTCATTTAGGTCATGGTCAAATTATTCAATATCTGCTCCAAGAAAAAGGCTTTGATCAAGTTCAAGTCTTTCCTAGTTACCATCATCCTTTTAAAAAAGGCTTGCAAAGCGCCTTTATTCACCGAATCAAAATGTGCCACCTGGCGTTTGACGAAGTGGGAGAAAAAGTTAAAGTTTGTGAAGATGAAAAAAGCCTTAGTGGCTATACAGTGGATCTCATCACGCATTTAAAAAAAATATATCCAAAATTTTCATTGACCTTTGTGCTAGGATCCGACTTAAAGAAACAAATCAAGACTTGGAAGCACCCTGAAAAAATTAAACAATTGTGTGACTTACTGTTTTTAGCACGTGCTCCTGCTCAGGATTCTCCTTTTATGGACATCAGCTCTTCCGAGTTAAGAAAAAAAATAAAGGAAGGAAAAAAAACTGATTTATGGGTTGCCACCCCGGTTATCAAATATATTAAACAACACAAACTCTACCAAGAGGAAGCATGAAAAAAAGAAAAAATACAAAAGGCTTATTTTTTAAAAAAGCCTTAGTGGTTTTTAATAAACCTCTTTATCAAATTCATATCTTAGAAAAAAAAGATCCCTATTATAAAAAACTGCTCAAACAAAAACACCCTACAACCTTACATTGGCAAAGCGTTTATGACCAGCACCAAAAGAGCTTAGAGGGTATTCTACGAACACTAGATTTATTGGGTGTCGAACGTGAAGTCATTCATCGCAAAGTGCTTCAAAAAATAGATAAAGTCGATTTAGTTATTAGCGTAGGAGGAGATGGAACCTTTTTGGCGACAAGTCATTTTGTTAAAAACCAGTTGCTTTTAGGAGTCAATGCGGCTCCTTCGGACAGTACCGGAGCACTTTGCCGGGGACGCATGGAGAATTTTCTTTCAATCCTGATTGACCTTATTACTGGAGATAGAAAGCCTGTTTTTCTTCCCAGATTGAGGGTAAAAGTAAATAACAAAATTCTTTCGGACCTTGCTTTAAACGATGTTTTGCTGGCTCATCAAAGTCCAGCCGGTACCAGTCGATATTTGATAAAAGTGGGTAAAAAGCAAGAAGAACAAAAGAGTTCGGGAATATGGATGGCAAGTGGAACGGGTTCAACTGCGGCAATTCACTCTTCGGGAATGCAATCCGTCCTTCCTACTAAACAGTGCTTGCTCTATGCCGTACGCGAACCTTACCTCGAAGGAAAAAAACACAAACTGCTTCGAGGCATATTAAATAAAACTCAAAAAATCGAAATCATTTCTAAAATGAGACAAAGTTCCATCTATATCGATGGAAATCATATTGAAGTCCCTATCCAGTATGGCGAAAAAATCACAGTGGATTGTTTAGGGGCTCCTCTAAAAGCCGTTTTCTAAAATAAAAAATTTTTGGATTACTTACCCAAAACTAATAAGACTTCCGTCGCAATTTCTTCAATCGCCTTGCCCGTCACATCAATCACTGGGATATTGCCCAAACGTTCAAAAGTTTTTCGAGCATATCGGATTTCTTCATCGACTTTTTCTGGACTGGCATACTCTTCGGATAGGGGTCGGCCTAGCTTTACAAGGCGGCTTTCTCTAAACTGCACTAATTTTTCTTGGGAGATGATTAAGCCCAACATTTTACTTTTGTCACTTTGTTCAACTTCACTAGGGAGTGGAACATTATGCACTAAAGGCACATTGGCAACTTTATAACCACGAAAAGCCAAGTAAATACTAAGGGGTGTTTTTGAGGTACGGGAAATCCCCAAAAGTAAAATATCCGTCTGAGAGATCGTATCCAGACCGAGTCCATCATCGTGTTTGACTGTAAAGTCGATGGCCTCCTGGCGGCGAAAATATTCGCTAGTTTGTCGGTATTGCAAACCGGGTTCCGAGCTGGGAGAGGAATGAAAATAATTAGAGAGGACTTCCATGCACGGACCTAAAAGGTCCACTGCGACAACTTGTTGCTTTGCGCATTCTTCAATGAACCACTGACGGCGCTCTGAGCTAACAAAGGTAAAAAGCACCACCGCATGGTTTTTTTTTGCTTCGCTAACGACTTCCACCATACGGTCTTGACTCATCACTTTGGGTTTACGGACAATATTGACATTTTCGATACTAAACTGTCGCATAGCTGCAAAAGCCATGTTCATCGCCATTTCTCCGGTTGCATCCGAAACCGCAAAAATATGATAGCTGGGTTTTTTTACCATAATGCACTTTCTTTATTTTAATTTGAATTTTTTAATCCAAAATTGACGGCTGTATTCTTACTTGTTATTAACCTAATGTCAATAAAGCTTATTTTTTAAACTATTCAGCAACCAAAAAGAGCTCTTGAGCCAAAACCCAGTTTTGATTATGCTAAAAAAATGAATCCAAAAGTAAAAGTTTATACAACCGATTACTGCCCTTATTGTGATGCCGCTAAAGCCTTATTAGAAAAAAAACAAATCGCTTATGAGGAAATAGACGTGTCTGACCCCATAAAAAAGGTCGAACTGAAACAACGCACTGGTTGGCGGACGGTTCCACAAATTTTTATCGAAGAAAAAATGATTGGCGGCTATCAGGAATTAGCTGCTTTAGAACATAGTGGGGAATTAGAAGAAATGCTCTTAATGCTTAAATAGCTATAAAATAGCTATAAAAAAAGCGAAAGAAT
>JAUHYS010000067.1 GCA_030426445.1 bacterium | reverse complement strand
TAAGCACCATTTAAAAATAACAGGTCTTCGCAAAGAGAAAAGGCCTGCTTTTGACAATAAAAGCAAGTTCCACAGGGAGCGGAATTGCCGATAACGACTCGGTCCCCTTCATGAAAACCTTTGACCCTCTGGCCGCATTTTTCAATCGTGCCTGACATTTCGTGACCAAAAGGAGCAGGAATAGATTTTATCAGACGGGGATGGCCTCTTTTAAAGGTCTTAAAATCAGTTCCACAGGTCGTTGCCGCGCCAATCTTGACTAAAACTTCGCCTGCTTGGAGTTCTGGTATTTCAACCTCATCTAAACGGATATCTTCTGGTGCGTACCAACGTAATGATTTCATCTATTTAAACCCCAATTTTCTAAGGAATGATGAAAAATGGTTAGATGCGAGGCGAATTAAAAATTCAATCACTCGACGTACTTAAAGCACGACTCCTAATTGAGTTTTTAATTCAACAAAGCAGATAGCCGTTTATCACCATTCCTTATAATCTCATTGGCATGACTAAGCTAAGAAACCCCTGATCATTTTCTGAACGAATCAAACAAGGGCTCACCTCATCTTTAAGAGCGATTTGAATTTTTTCGTCTTCGACCACCCCCAAGACATCCAACATATAGCGAAAATTAAATCCAATTTCTAAATGTTTGCCCTTGTATTCGCATTCAATCTCCTCTCGGGCTTCCCCTAAATTAGGGTTGGAACAGAGCAGTTCTAGATTTCCGCTGCTAAAAACAAACTTAATTCCCCTATGATGCTCTGGACTGAGTAAAGAGACCCGCCGAATCGCTCCCAGCAACTGTTCCTTAGATAAAGTTGCGATTAAATTATTTTCCTTAGGAATAATTTGCTGATATTTGGGAAATTCCCCTTCGATGAGTCGAATAAATAAAGTGATGTCTTCGGTTTGCACAATGGCATTGCGGCCTTCAAAATAGAGAGGGAAAGGGCCTTCGCGTTCTGCCAGTAATTTTTGAATCTCCAAAACACCCTTTCTGGGCAATAGAATCGCATCCGGCAAAGGAATGTCCTCTAACATAGGTTTTTCTTCATAACTTAAGCGGTGTCCATCGGTTGCTACCATGCGAACTTTTTTTGTTCCCTCTGAACTTAAAAAGACGCCATTAATATTATATTTGGTTTCGTCCGTCGAAACCGCAAAAAGGGTCTTGGTGATCATTTCCAAAAAACTTTGGCTTTCAAAATGGATTTTTCCTTCGGTGGGAACTTCTGGCATACTGGGAAATTCTTTAGCCGGTAAAATAGCCACTTTAAATCGTGACCTTCCAGCAAGAATCTCTAACCAGGAATCGTCTTTGAGCTCAAAAGCCACTTGTTCGGAAGAAAGCTCTCGAACAATGTCATAAACTGACTTTGCAGGAACGGCTATTTCACCTGTTTTTTCTACTTGAGCTTGCAATCTAATTTGTAAACCAACTTCCAGGTCTGTTCCACATAGTAGCAGTTGACCCTTTTGGCAATGAAGTAATGCATTGGATAAAATGGGTTTCGTGGTTTTTCTTTCGACCACATTGTAAATTCGAGAAAGGGCTTGTTTGAGTTCTTCTCTTTGTATTTTAAATTTCATAAGGATACCTTTTTAACAAGCTAAGATTAATTTTATTTGTATATATATAAATATAGTCATCGTAATAGGTCTTGTGGATGAGTGAATAAATAGATTAACTCAACGAAAACGTTAAAAAATATCTTAGAGTCGCATGGGTATAAGTGTTAGAATGACTTTTTTAAAGTTTGGAGTTTTCCACAAAAAAAAATTATTTTCAATCCATACACAGAAAATATCCACAAAAATGTGAATAAGTTTAAAATTAAATTAGGAGTTCTTAAGTCAAGAGTTCTCAAAATTTTATTTAATTAAAAATCAATAGAGGCTTCAAGGTCTAGGCGCTTTTCTAGTGAATTAATTTCAGATTGTAAATCGCTGTCTTTTTTAAGCTGTTGAGTAATTTTTTGAACTGCATGAACGACCGTAGAATGGTCTTTTCCTCCAAATTTCATGCCGAGTTCGGGAAAACTGGATTTGACGTATTTTCGACAAAGAAACATGGCAATCTGCCTGGGTACGGTAAGAACTTTATGTCTTCTAGGAGACTTAAGATCACTGATTTTGAGTTGGAAATGATCGGCAACAAGCTTTTGAATGGTCTCGACACTAAGCTGTTTGGAGCGATTGGGAAGAATATCCTTGAGAGCGGCTTTTGCCATTTCTAGGTTGATTTCACTACCAGAAAGAGAAGCAAAGGCGCTAAGTCGGATGAGAGAGCCTTCGAGTTCGCGAATATTATGACGTACATGAGTGGCTAAGAACATGGCAACATCTTCTGGTAAGTGAAGGCCATCGGCATCGGTTTTTTTACGTAAAATGGCAATACGGGTTTCGACGTCTGGGATCTGGATATCAGCAATGAGCCCCCACTCAAAACGGGAACGCAGTCTTTCTTCAAGTTGTGGGATATCTTTAGGAAAACGATCTGAAGTAAGAACAACCTGACGCCGAGATTCGTAAAGAAAGTTAAAAGTATGAAAGAACTCTTCCTGGGTGCGCTCTTTTCCTGCAATGAATTGAATATCATCGATCAATAAAATGTCACAAGATTCGCGGTATTTTTTTCGAAATTCGAACATTTTTTCATAGCGAATACTGTTAATCAATTCGTTAGTAAATTGTTCGGCATGAATGTAAAGTACCTTTAAATCAGGGCGATTTTTTAAAATATCTAGCCCAATGGCATTGAGCAGATGTGTTTTACCTAGCCCAACGCCACCGTAAATAAACAAAGGGTTGTAGGCTAGTGCAGGAAGGTTTGCGACCGCACGAGAGGCGGCATTGGCAAATTGGTTGGAACTGCCTACGACAAAGCTTTGGAAACTGTATTTGGTGTTCAGTTGATTAGAACTGGGAACAGAATTTTTTGATGTACTGAGTTGTGTCGGTTTTTTTTCAGGTGCTTTGGTCTCATGAGAGTCCTCAGGGGGAAGCTTTTCTTCCAAAGGAATCAAGGATTCACAGATTTCGAATTTTATCGGATGTTCCTTCCCGGTTAATTTAAAAACTTCGTACTTGATGAGATCCAGGTAGTTTTCACTAATCCAATCACGAATAAATTTATTGGGAACTTGAATAATGAGGTTTTGATCAACTATTTGAAAATGGGTGGGTTTAATCCAATTGTTAAAATGGATTCCACTGATTTTAGTTTGAAGCGTCGCAATAATTTTTTGAATGGTATTTTCCAATTTAAATAATACTCCGGGAAAGCTTTAAAAAGACGCAACTCAACTTATTCACAGAATAAAACACATCTGTGGAAAAGTAAAATAAACCAATAATATCAAGTAGTTTGTTATGGTACGACGGGACTTATCCCCAAATAGCATCTATAAGCGGCTTTAAAAACTTTTTATCTTAAAAACATCTTTATCATTTATATCAGATGTCATTTTTATACTCTTAAGACTAACACCCTTTAGCTGAATATCTAAAAACTCGCTGCGTGCTTATTATAAATATCTTTTATTTAGGCCGCGAAAATCCTCCGGAAAAAATGGTTGTTTTCTAGAGGTGAGCTATTAATACTTACTTCATCAACAAACAAAAATGTATTCACCAAGGTTGGTTTTGTTAGATCCTTCATACTAAGAAGGCAAGATTTTTTTTTAGAAGATTTGTAACTCACTGGACTGAAAACAATTTTTTTTGACTTAGATCTTACAAAGCGTAGAGGGCCTTTGTTTTTTATGAATAACAATGAATAACATTTTCGCATTGACTAAAGATTTTAAAAATGTTCTCAAGAGGACTGTTAAAAACAGCGAATGTAAATCATAAAGGATACATTAAAAATGAAAAGAACTTTCCAGCCCAGTAATTTAAAAGCGAAGCGTAAACATGGTTTTCGTGCCAGAAAAAGTAGCGTTGGTGGTCGCCTTATTTTAAAAAGACGCCGAGCCAAAGGCCGGACCCGATTGGCAAAAATTATTTCACATAAATAGGCTTCAATATAAGGCATGATAAAAAAGTCCATGCGTTCATTGCCACGAAAGTGCCGTATTAACAACCGTAGAGATTTTAAAGTGATACTGAGTCATGGGGTACAACTCAGAGATCGATTTTTCTTTTTGTATTCATTGGAAAACAAAATGGACATGGCCCGTTTGGGAATGATCGTTTCAAAAAAAAAATCCCAAGCGCAGTCCAGCGCAATCACTTTAAGAGACTGATTCGGGAAGTTTTTCGTCAAATTAGAGTAAAACTGGGTGCTAAAGATTACTTAGTTTATGTGAGGGGTCAGATAAAAGCCAGAGAGGAACGCCAATTAAGACAAGGGCTCAAAAAAGCCTTGGAGACAGGCTAGGTGGTTACGATAACACAGGTTTTACGTATTTTTGTTTTAGGGGTCATCCGTTTTTATCAAAGATTGATTTCGCCCTTTTTAAAACCAAGTTGCCGCTTTTATCCAACTTGTTCTGCTTATGCTCTACAAAGCTTCCAACATTTGGGTTTATTTAAGGCATTTGGACAAGTGATCTGGCGCTTATTAAAATGTCACCCCTGGCACCCCGGTGGATATGACCCTCCCAAATTTCGTGAAATTTAGGAACTATAAAAAATAGGTATGACTGACTAAAATGGATAAAAGAACTCTACTTGCGGTGGTATTAAGCGCCCTTGTTTTATTTGCATACTATACCTGGTTTCCCATGAAGGGGCCACAGCCTACTGAGCAGCAAGTTCAACAAACTGAAAAAAAACAAGAGGTGGTTACGCAAGTAGCAAAGCCAGCATCGGCTCCTACTGAAATCCCTCTTAAAGAGGGGACACCGCAAAATATCCCCGAAACACGAGCTCCCATTAAAGAAAGCTTATTAAAAACCAATAAAGCTAATGCACAACTCAGTAGTCAGACAGGTTTGCCTATCTTTTGGAAACTCAATGACTATTTTCAAAATGCAAATAACAAAGGGCCGCATATCAATTTATTGGAGGGCGGCAAGGACAACCCCCCTCTGCAATTATTTTTATTTCCTGGTAAGGAGACGGTGCTTCCCTATTTTGAAGAAGCCGGAAAGACCTCCGACAATTTACAATATCAAGCCGTTCACAAAGGCTTAAAACTAGAACAGAACGTTAAAAGCTTGAGCGAAGATTATGGTCTTGAAGTCAAAGTAAAAATCAAAAACCTGACCCCTCAACCACAAGCCATTCAACCCGGTTTGCGACTATTAACTCAACAAAGAAAAAAAGACAATGGTGCGGGTTTTTTAAACTTTCTCAAACAACAGGATTTTATTACCCCGCTTTTTTATGCCGACCAGGAGGTTACACGCCAACACTCTTTGGATGAAATTGGAGACTATACAGAAGAAACCGGAGATATTTCATGGTCTGGCTTGGAGGGACGATACTTTGTGCGAGCTATTATTGCAGAGACCTCCACAGGTACGAATCAACAAGCTTATGGAAAAACCGGGGCTTATATTTTTTCGGATTTTCGTTATCCTAAAGAAAATCTCAATCCCGGGTCCGAAAAGGAGTACCGCTTTACACTTTATTTAGGGCCTAAAAACCCAACCTATTTAAATGCCTTTGAGGATGTCCATTTAAACGAAGCCATTGACTATGGCTGTTTGCGGTGGTGGCCCGCCCTATTTTATGGCTACTTAAATTTTTTGAATCTTTTGTCGGTAATTGGGGTTTGGCCATTATTGTGCTGACTATTTTTATCAAACTCCTCATGCACCCTTTAACCAAAAAGTCGATGCAGTCCATGAAGGCTATGCAAAAACTGCAGCCCAAGCTCAAAGAACTTCGAGAAAAGTTTAAGGATAATCGTGAACGTCTCAATATGGAGACCATGAACCTTTTTAAAACGCATAAGGTCAATCCCATGGGAGGTTGTCTCCCCATGCTTTTGCAAATGCCCATCTATTTTGCCTTGTACAAAGTGCTGTTTACCGCAACCGAACTTTACCACGCGCCCTTTTTTGGCCCTTATCAAGACCTTTCGGCACCAGACCCCTATTTTGTTCTACCCATATTACTAGGCATTATGATGGTTTTACAGCAAAAGCTAACCCCAACAGCTGGGGACCCTTCCCAAGCTAAAATGATGATGATTATGCCTATCATGTTTTCTGGCTTTATGTTATTTTTGCCCGTGGGTTTAGTGGTTTATATCTTTGTCAACACGGTCATGACCGTTGTCCAGCAGTATTTTCATCATCGTGATATAAATTTGTTCGATTTGATTAAAGCAAAAAAAGCGAGCTAATGGGGATGCATGGCGATTCAAGATTGGCAACGAGATACCATTGTCGCTCCAGCGACTCCTCCCGGTGAGGGCGGTATTGGAGTTATTCGCATCAGCGGCCCTCAAGCCCCAGCTGTGATACAACCCCTGTGGAAAGGGAAAACGTCCCTCACTCAATTTAAATCACATAAACTCTATAAGGGAGACTTTTTCACTCCTGATTCCAAGGAAAAACTTGATACAGGCCTTTTAGTCTGGATGCGAGCACCCCACAGCTTTACGGGAGAGGAAGTCTTAGAGCTTCATCTGCATGGCGGTCCTTTTATTATGCATCGAGTTTTAGAGGCGTGTCTTGCGCAAGGGGCTCGTTTAGCAGAGCCAGGTGAGTTTAGCCGCCGGGCTTTTTTAAATGGTAAAGTAGATTTACTACAAGCAGAAGCCATTGGCGAGATGATACATGCCAAATGCGAAAAGGCCTTGGCCAATGCAAATTCTCAATTGGAGGGCCGGCTTTCAGCGGAAGTCGAGACTTTGCGTGATGAGCTGATTGATTTGCTGGCTCAAGTGGAAGCCGCAATTGATTTTCCCGACGAAGATATTGAAATTATCCAGCCCCCGGTACTCAAAGAAAAAATCATCATTATCGATAAAAAGCTTCAAGACTGGCTGCAGCGCTTTCAGATTGGGCGCTTAATTCGAGAGGGTATTCGCGTTGCCTTGGTAGGAAGACCCAATGTCGGTAAATCGAGCCTGCTAAATAGACTTATCGGTGAAGATAAGGCTATTGTTCATGATAGTCCTGGAACCACTCGGGATGTGGTTGAGGGTTTTTTTCAAATGGAAGGTTTGGCATGGCAGCTCTTTGATACAGCCGGTATGCGCCTAAGTGATGAAAGTGTCGAGCAGGAAGGGATTCTTCGTAGTCAAAAAATGGCAATGCAGGTGGATTTAACTTTATGGCTGCTGGACGTGTCTCAAGAAATGACGGACGAAGACCGCGAAGTGATCTCAAAATTGCGGAAACCGGTCTTAGTAGTTGGAAATAAGGCGGATTTACCTCAAAAAGCTTTAAAATTTCCAAAAGCATGGCAGGGTTTACCGGACTGGGCTTCTCTCCAATGGATCTTGATTTCAGCTAAGACAGGTTTGGGAATTGAAAAACTGAAACAAACCATGTTAGCCCAAGTAGGCTTATCTACTTTAGGTGAAAAAAGTCATGCCTATTTAAATAATGCTCGACACCGTGAGGCCTTACAGCAGTCCCTAGAGGCTTTGAAAAAAGCCAAAGAGGCCCTAGATTTGCCTGCGGAATGCCTTGCTGCGGATTTAAGACTCGCAGCAGGGGCTTTAGAGAGCCTTTTAGGTAAGATTGATCAGGAAGAGGTGCTGGACAAAATATTTTCTCAGTTTTGTTTGGGTAAATAAGAACTTATCAAAATAACCTTTCTGGGTGTTGCTCTTAGAGTTTCATCTAGCTACGTATTCATTTTTAAGAGTGAAAATGACAAAAGAAATTAGCTAAATTAGAAGCTTAAAAATTATTAGAAGAGAACAAATTTTTTGGATAGAGTTGTTGTATGGCGGGATAGGGTGTTAAAATAATCGGAGAGATGGAGAAACGGGTATGGAGACAAAGTATTTAAATAAGGTTCTAATTTTGGGTCTGACGGTAGTCATCGGCCTTTTTTTGAGCCCGATATCAGAAAAGCCTCTTTTAGCGCAAGAAACCGAAGTTCTTTTACAGCAAGGAGTTACGGCTGCGTCTGTGATGGAAGAGCCTTCGGATGTCTTTCAGCCCGCTCAACGGATCCATATTCATATCAATGTGCCTGCAACACGGTTGGATCTTTATGTCAATGGGCAGTATTTTGATAGTTATCCCATAGCGATTGGTTCCCCCCGTTACAAAACTCCAGTAAAAGATTTTTATATTACACGCATCGAATGGAACCCTTCTTGGTATCCCCCTGATAGCGACTGGGCAAAAGATGCCTCGATTACTCCACCCGGACCTAATAACCCTTTGGGTGCTGTTAAACTGGTGATGCAAAATGGGATTTTAATTCATGGGACCAATAAACCCCATACAGTAGGTCGTGCGGCTTCACATGGTTGTATGCGTATGCATAAACAGGATGTGACGGATTTAGCTTGGATGATTCAAAGTAATTATTCCGAAAAAACCGACCCTACCTTGCGAGAAACTTACGATAAAAACCGACGTCGTACTTACGTGATCAAATTATTAGAAGAGGTCCCCGTGAGTATCGAGTACAGCCAGGTCGAATTAAAAAACGAACGCGTACTCTTGCATCCGAATCGATATTGGCAAAAGGGTTTTCAGGATCAATTAGAAGAAGTGCTTGCCATGCACCCTGAAATCCAACTGGATGCCGCTCTGGTCAAAAAACTGGATAAAATGCGTACTAAAAAAACCGTGGAGCTAAGTATTGAGGAACTCAAAGTAATGAGTAGCCCTGTTTCCCCAGTTCGGGAGCCACAAAACCCCGGGGCTTATTATTTAGGTGAAGAAAGTTTTGCGGCTTCTCCGGCTCATTAAAACTCATAATAAAGCCTCAAGCCTCCAGTCAAAGTTGGCAAGACTTGACAGTGAGGCCCCCCTAAAGGGCAAAGTGAGTCATTGATTTGTCCATTGGAGACATCACTACGAATTTCCGCACCGATCGAACTCTTCCAGCCCGACTCTCCGTTATCAGCATCTCCATCAAAAAGTGAGGCTTTAGCAGTTCGCTTCATAATAAAATTGAGCCAATTCCATTGTAGGGAAACAGTAGGTGAAAAAATAGTTTGATCTTGTCCGGTAGTGTAGGCTTCGGGGTCCACCAGTACAGTCATTCGGATAGCGGCCTCTAGATCGGTTACTTCACGGTCAAAATAACGAAAATAAGCCGAAGCAGTATACCATCTGCCGGTAGGGGCTTCAGGCCGCCTTTGCCTACCATGATCAAATTCAATGGCAAAAGCCCAAGAGCGCTTGGGAGGGGAGTAGGTGCTGGCAAGATGATAAAAAGCCATTAAATAAGGCTTTTCCTTACAATTTGATTCGGAGTTTTCGCCTATGGGATCCGTC
>JAUHYS010000066.1 GCA_030426445.1 bacterium | reverse complement strand
ACGAAATACATCAAGCTAAGCTTGCCTGGTGCAAATAGTGAAGCAATAACATATAAAGTTGCAATTCCAACTGTTAATACCAAGCCCTCTAAAATAGAACCATAAATATACAAGCCGCTTACAAGGATCATCATAGCTAAACCAATGGCATATGGTGAGGTCGCACCACCAGTGTAGTAGATGACTAAGGATATATGAATACATAGTATAAAAATTGGAACTGTACCTAAAATATCTACTAAACGGTTAAAACGTGGTAGTTTAAGGTAAATAAATAAAAATATAAGACAAAGAAATATTGATATTCCACGCGTGGAGATTAACTGCCATATATAAGGTTTTGCAATGAAGTAATCTAATAAAGCAAATGCAGGATTTAAGGTCAGTCCGAAAATAAAAATGATTTTTAAAGTTTTTCGCCGCTTTAAAAGAAAAGCTTTTTTAAATTCACTTTTTTCATCGATAGAATTTAAAGTTGTTTCACTTATCATTACCAGCTTTCTTCAAAAATGATCTAATTTGGTTATAGTATATTTGAGGTTGTTCGATTTGAGGATAATGACCTGCATTTGGTACCTCCACCACATTAGTTAAGGAAGAGTTGTTTTTAAGGTTTGTAATCATCATATCTTTATTTAGGGTAATATTATCTTTGCCAATTATATAGAGTATAGGATACTGGTAAGTTTTAAGTTTTTCAACTACGGGGTGAAAGTAAGCAGATTTTAAACAGTGATAAAATGCTAAGTGGTCAGTATTTTGGAAATCTTTCACCATAGAATCAATTTTACTTTTTGGGATAACTTTAACTTCTTTAAAAGTGTTTTGAATCATTTTATAGGTAATGATATTAGATCCTAACGTTGCATAGTATAAAGGCTTTCTCAAAATTTTAGGCATTCCATATAGTTTGACTTTTGTAGGTAAACCAGCTTCTCCCATGAGAGGGGTAGAATCCAAAACGAGTGCATTGGGTGTTAATAACTCTGAAACAATACATGCAACTAGACCACCGAAAGAATGACCTAATAACGAAAATTTTTTAATTTTTAAATGTTGAATTAAACTTTGAATAGCCTCAGCTGACTTTCTTAAATAATCTTTTTCTCCCAGTGGGTGTTTATATGGAGAAAAACCCATGCCAGGGAGATCTACCTTCAGTAATCTATAGTATGTTTGTAAATAATTAGAAGCTTTTTCCCATATATTACGACTTGTCCCCCAACCATGAATACATAGTAATGTAGGTAGGCTTTCGTTTTGATCGATTTCGTAATAAAGTTTAATAGCGTTATGTTTAAAAAAAGTCATAGAGTCATTCATTGAATAGGAGAAAGGACTAAAGCGGCATTAGTTCCTCCATATGAAATAGCACTACAAGACACGTTTCTAATTTTTGATTGTGTGGCGTTATTGACAATATTCACTGAACAGTTGGGGTCCATCTCTTTGCAATTCAGGGTTGGTGGGATTACTTGGTCTCTCATTGACAATAATCCTGTAACCACTCTTAAAAGACCGGAAGCTCCTAATGGATGTCCGACTTGTGGTGTAAAAGAAGTTGTATAGGGTTGATGAGGGAAACACTTACGAATAGCATCAGTCTGAATTTGATCGTTTAGAGCGGTAGCAGTGCTATGTGGTAAAATTAAATCGATATCATGTGGTGTAAGTTCAGCATCTGCTAAGCTTTCTTGATAGGCAATAGGAAGGTACTCTACGCTTAAATTTGGAGAAAAAATATGATAACTATCCTGGTTTACACTAAAGGATTTTATTTCTCCATATATTTTTGCTCCTCTCTCAATAGCATGACTTTTTTCTTCAAGGATTAAGCTGATAGCGGCTTCGCCTTTAATCATCCCCTTTCGGTTTTTGTCCCAGGGTAATACTTCTCCTTCTGATGTGTGAATACCCAAGCGTCTAAATGCATGATAGCGTAGAGAGGAGTGCTGCAAATCTTCAACTGCACATGCTAACATTATATTAGCTTCACCAGTCTGAATAGTACGGTAAGCTTGATGGGTTGCAATTAGCCCAGATGCGCTGGCATTATTTAAGGAGACACTGGGCCCATGAAAGCCAAAGGCTGAAGTCGCATAGAAGAGTGGCGCATAAGTATAAGCATTAATATAAGAAAACATGTTTTCTTTAAAAAAATTAAACGCTATTTCTTTATCAGAATCATTGAGATTTTTTCTTGTATGCTCAATAAGCTTTAAATAGCCTCTCTCATAACATGTGAACCCCGGAGTCTCAAATCCGAGTATGATTCCAACATTGTTATCTTTTCGACTATATTCCAAGCGTGCATCTTTTATTGCTTGAGCTGTTACTGCAAGTTGTAGGTCAACTTCTCTGCCAATATAACACTTTTTTCTAGCTGCATTTAATTCTCTAAGACGCATATAATATTTTTCGTCTTGAAAATCTTCTAACTTAAAATCATTTATTGGAGCTAGATACAGCTCCCCATTTTCAACAAACGGATCCTCCACTTTTTTTATGCCAACCTTACCTTTTAAAAGATTCTGCCAATATTCTTCTGCATTCATTCCAATAGAAGTGAGAACACCCATGCCAGTTACTACAACTTCACGCAGCTTTGTCTGTTGAGTCTCAGGCTTTTTCTGTACAAATTGATGACTAATCAACCGTTTTTCAATGAAGGCAGTAATATCGTTTAGGGCGAAAGGGTTTTCTTTAAAATCAAAATCAAGCCCATAGCCTTTCATAGATTGGATTTGTGTGGGATGTTTTCGACGAACAGTGGCATCGATATAAGTGGGTTTTCCATCGGGAAGAAAAAAATTGAGAGTGATTTTTTGTTGGAGGTCGAAGTCTTCTCTGGTTTCTAGGTGAGCTCCTGTGCGGCTAATATCTGTAATCTTACCTTTATTAAGTGTCGTAAAACCACAAGGTACACGCACCGCTTGGCGTCTTTCGCATGCAGGGTATTCTCCTGCAACGGATTGAACGGCAACACCCATATTGTCCCTCCTTATCTATTAATGAGTATGTTTGTGCACACTCATTAATATAATGTTCATTGCCTCACCCAGTAGCGTTATTTTAATTTGTTTGAAGCTTAAGCCAAAGCACAGTTTGTGACTTAATGTAAAGCAAAACTTAAGAAAATAGTTCGATTTTCGAACGCACCGACCGATAATCGAACTCATTTATTTTGTAAAGTTGGACTTGTTTTGTTTCGCCTTCTAAAAACTCTATAAAGATCAGCTGAAAAGATGCTTTAAGTTTTAGATTTTCTTTGGCATATAAACTGCATATCTGAATAGTCAGGAGGAAATCATGACTGAAGCCAGTTCAACTTCGCTGATACAGGGAGCTACACAAAATTCCTATTCAACTGATGCAGTTCCCGAACAAGAACAGCAAGCATTCACACCCACTGAAAAGCCAGACTTTAGTTCTATGCCTCCTGCTTTTAAACAAGAAACTTCTCCAGTAACAAATCTGCAAAAAATTGAACAAAACAAAAAGCCCGAGCCCAGTACTTGGGATAATTTAAAGGCCAAAGCCGACTCGACTCAAGGTTATATAGAAGGCTTAGTTTTTCCTTTGACGGAAATGCGTAATCAAGCTGCCTCTACATTGGGTATCAAAAACCATTTGATCGAGAGTCCACATTATCGAGAGGCTTATCAATCCGGTAAAAATGATTTGAATGAAGGGATCACCTATGCCTCGGGTTTTGGAGATGGTATTAATCCAATGACTCCGATTGGCGATGCCATAGCGGAGACGTTTGATTTTAAGCGACAACATGCGGGTAGTGAGTCAACTTATTGGAAGGGCCGTATCGATGGTTCTACTGTCGGTTTGATGGTAGACAGTGCCTTGATGGTCAAAGGTGGGGCCATGATGGGAGGCTCGGCAGCTTGCGAAGTGAGCACATTAGGAGCTTGTACGATTGTTGCCGGGCCTGGCTTGGCCGCTGGTGCGACTCTTGCTGGCGCAGGGGCTCTTTCGATGACGGGCCATTTAACGACTTATAGCGATGCACAAAAGCAGTATTTACAAAGTCGGGTGAAGGAAGAAAGTGCTGGAAGTAGAAAGGTAAAAAAGAAATCGGATTCTACTAAAATAGGTGAGCTTAATATTCCAAAGAAAATTAGAGATCAAATGATTAAGAGAGGCTGGACAAATGAGTTGATAGAAAAAACAAAAAAACAGCCTTTTACAAAGCGGGAAGCCTTAAATAAGGCAAATAATAATAAAGCCACAGCATATTTCAATAAAGATGGTTCACATATTGTAGTGGATGATATAACTAAAAGTATTATTCAAGTCAGCGATCGTACAAGATCTTGGGCTCCAGACAGAACTATCGTAAACCCATATATTTCGAAATAATATTTTATGAATAAAATAGAAATTAAATTTAGAAATAAAGCTGCTATAGATCGCGGAACCTATTTCCTTTTTACAAAAGAAACAAGTTTGGAATTTATAAAAGAGTGTTATCGCGAAAAAATGAAAATATTAGGTGTTGATGGGTTTTATAAAATAGATGCAAAAACTATCCAGCCCAGTTTAGAACACAGCGTTGATTTTTCAGAATTAGAAATCGAAGAGGCTTATCAACACTCAGTTGAATTTTTAAACCAACAACCCGAGGATTTATTTTTTGAGATTGTTTGTTCAGAGGATTAATTCTGTAATATTAGAATGCTACCTTTTTCATATTTCTTAAAAAAGAATATTCGCAAATAGAAAATAAATTCGTAAAATGAAAATATATTTGCAGTTTGCGAATAGAAGTATCATAATCATTTTATGAATACGAAGAGTCTACAACTTAAACCTCAAGATATATTAGTACTTTTAAGGCTTCTAATTTGGAAAGAAGATCGGTCTTGGATTTTTTCAGAACTGGCTAAAGATTTAGGCATGAGCCAGTCTGAAGTACATCAAGCACTTAAGCGCGCTAAAGCCTGTGATCTTTATGATCCTTTAACACGGAGGCCCAAAAGGAACTTCCTATTAGAGTTTTTGAGTCATGGTATTCGTTTTGTATTTCCAAGCCAAGTTAATGGAGTTGTAAAAGGGGTTCCAACAGCACATTCAGTTAAACCATTAAATAAAAAAATAGTTTCTAATCAACGAGACTGTTACGTCTGGTCTTATCCTCAAGGTAGAAAAAAGGGAATTTCCGTCACTCCCTTATATCCCTCTGTTCCCAAAGTGGCTTTAAAATTTCCCGAGCTTTATGAGTTACTCGCTTTAATTGATGCTCTTCGAATAGGAAAGTTGAGAGAACGAAAATTAGCCCAAGAAGAAATCAAAAAAAGGTTATTAAGTGAATGAGTTATAAAAATATTCATATCGAGATGATTGAAATGGTTGCTTCTGGTTTAAAGGAACTCTTGCATGAGCTTGTTTTTATAGGCGGCACAGCTGTTTCTCTTTACCTGAATGAAAAGATGCTTAAAGTCTGGTATTCGGACAACTGAGGATGTCGATTGTATTGTACAAATCGTTTCCTACCAGCAATACAATCAGCTTGAAAATAGACTCAGAATTTTGGGTTTTAAGAATCAGTTGTTTCCTAATTCTCCTATATGCCGATGGAGCTATAAAGGGATAGTCGTAGATATTATGCCCACTGATGAGGCCATTTTAGGTTTTTCTAATAAATGGTATCTTCCTGGAATAAAAGCTGCCATTCATTACCAACTGCCCTCTGGACTTAAGATAAAAATTCTTACTTTTCCTTATTTTTTAGCGGTAAAAATAGCTGCTTTTGTCAATCGAGGCAAAAGGGATATTTATTCTAGTAAGGATTTAGAGGATGTTGTCTTTCTGCTAGATTCGTATCCTAAGCTTAGAGAAGAGTTGAGTAAAGCTCCCGTTGAGATTCTTGATTATTTAAGAAAAGAGATTTCTTTTTTAGTTAACAAGGAAGAGTTTCAGCAAAGTATTCTAGGTCATCTTACACCCGGAAGAAATCAAGAGGAACGAGCTCGAAGGATATTGGATATTTTAAATAACTTATAGTAAACTTTTCAAATTAAAGTAATTCAAGTTAAAAGTCCAATTTCCGAACTGCACCCTCCGAAAATCAAACTCTCCCATTTTTAAAAATTGGACTTATTTTGTTGCCGCCTAAAAAAACTCTATAAAAATCAGCTGAAAAGATGCTTTAAGTTTTGGATTTTCTTTGGCATATAAACTGCATATCCGAATAGTCAGGAGGAAATTATGACTGAAGCCAGTTCAACTTCGCTGATACAGGGAGCTACACAAAATTCCTATTCAACTGATGCAGTTCCCGAACAAGAACAGCAAGCATTCACACCCACTGAAAAGCTAGACTTCAGTCCTGCGCCTCCTGTTTTTAAACAGGAAACTTTACCAAAAACAAATCTGCAAAAAATTGAACAAAACAAAAAACCCGAGCCGAGTACTTGGGATAATTTAAAGGCCCAAGCCGACTCGACACAAGGATATATCGAAGGCTTAGTTTTTCCTTTGACGGAAATGCGTAATCAAGCGGCTTCTGCCTTGGGTATCAAAAACCATTTGATCGAGAGTCCACATTATCGAGAGGCTTATCAATCCGGTAAAAATGATTTTAATGAAGGGATCACCTATGCCTCGGGCTTTGGAGATGGTATTAATCCAATGACCCCAATTGGGGATGCCATTGCAGAGAAGTTTGATCTTAAGCGTCAACATGCAGGTAGCGAGTCAACCTACTGGAAGGGCCGTATGGATGGTTCTGCTGTGGGTGTGATGGTAGATAGTGCATTGATGGTCAAAGGTGGGACCATGATGGGAGTTTCGGCAGCTTGCGAAGTGAGCACAGCAGGAGCTTGCACAATTGTTGCAGGTCCTGGCTTGGCCGCAGGAGCAACACTTGTCAGTGCAGGAGCGCTTTCGATGACGGGTCATTTAACGACTTATACCGATGCACAAAAGCAGTATCTAGAAAGTCGGGCAAAGGAAAAACGAAGTAGTTCTAAAAGACAAAAAAATATTAAAACACGTGGACCTAAAGATCCTTCAGATATAATGACCAATAAAGAAGCACGAGAAGCTGCTAAAAAACTGGGGTTTGATAAAGAGGTTAAGAATCCTCCTTTTAATTCTCATGGAGAGTTGGTTTTTACTAACGGTAAATTATATATTACCCCAGACAGAGAGGCGCATAATGTGTCAAAAGGTTGGAAAATGTACCAAAAGAAAATCCGTCTAGGTACTTATGATAAAAATTTAAACTATATTAAGAGGTAACCATGACATTCTCTATAGAGGTCATCTCAGAACCTGAAATTTGGGAAGGTGAAAAGATTTGTTACGGTCAAATTATTATGGATGGTGACAAAGAAACCTTTCATATACCACTTTCGTACTGGCAGGTAAAAGATTATAAAAGACAGTGGGCTGAAGGCCTTAAAAGAATTATTAATCAAAAAGAACATACCCTTTTAATACAAAGTATGAGAGACCCCAAGGCAACAACTTTTATATTGTGGTGGGTTCTTTATTATGAGACAGATGAGGATATCTATGTACAACAAGAACTCATTCGTCTTAGTGAATTAAAAGCTCCTTTAGATTTAAATAACCCTTATATTCATATAGATACACGTATAACAGTTACTGATGAAGGTCACCCCGTTTCCGAGTGGAAAACTAACCTCAACGAACTTAAAGAATTTTTAGAAAAGTTAAAAAGATCCTAAACCTTTATTATGTACAACATCTTTAGGAATAAAGGACCTTCTTAAAAACCTAAGAGATAGTGGAATACCTGCTGTTGATATAAGAAAATTCTTTAATCTATCTAAAGCAGTTCTAATGCGAGAACCACCTGTTGTGAGATGGTTGATATACCATATGGGGCTAGCTCCTTTTTCTCTGACACATTTTTTAGTAAAAATTAGACCATATTTTTTGAACTGGCAGCTTCTCCCATTTATTTCAGAGACTAGAGAATAAATATGTTCTAGAGGCGTTTCAGAAAAACATACAGCTTCGGTTTCTAAGTTTGGGTCCTCGTGTCGGGGGTTCGATTCCCTCCCTGCCCACTAACCCATATTAATGATATTAATATGGGGTTTTTATTTATTATTTTCGGCTTCTTCGAGACCTTTTAAAATGTGTTTGAGTTCCCAGCCGGTGAGTTTTTTGAGGCCATGGATCAGCCACCAAAGAGCAAAAAACATGATAATCATGGAAGGTAAAACTATCACCGGGTAACTAAGTGCGGTCATTTTGCCAAGTTCTTCTGTAAAGGCTTCGGTACCAGTTTCACTGACAATGATCCATTTTGCGAGGGCGTAATTGAGAACAGAGGAAAGAAAGAAAGAGGCTGCAAAGATAAGCGTAATTTGTTTAAAGAGCTTATTAAAACTTTCCTGTTTGTTTTGAGCTTCAATTTGTTGTGAGATATTTTCGACTTCAAAAATTTTTTCTTGAAATAGAAGCTTTTTTACAAAATCACTTTTAAAAAATAACGAGGCTAAAACGACAATACCAATTAAAGCGGGAACACTGGCCTCTTTAATGGGAATCCAATCTTTATTGATTTTTAGAAGACCTATCCCTCCTGTAAGGAGGATGCTGAAAAACCCCAATGCAGAAATAAAATTAAATTTTTTGCGATAGATACCGTCGTAAACTCCATAAATGACGGGAAAACTCAAGGCCGCTACCAGTCCCCAAATAGGGCCTAAATAGTCTTTTTTACCTAACTTGATTAAAATAATGGCAGGGATAACGACATTAAATAAAAGATTAAGTAGCGGGTTTTCATCTTTTGAGAGTTTTTTTGTTTCGATGCTTTTATGGGGAATGGTGTCGTTCATTAAAAAGTATTCTTTAAATATGATTGTATAAGACTAAAGTGAGCTCCTACCAAGTTCTTTGTGGATCGTATTGTGATTCAAACTGTGAAATTTTTTCTACAAGTTTTAAAGTGAGTCCAATTTCATCCAGTCCTGCAATCAGGGTTTCTTTCTGGCTTGAGTCTATATCAAAATGAAAGGAAATCTCTTCATCTAAGTGTAAAACAACTCTTTGCTCGGGGAGGTCAATGGTAAGCTCCATCCCAGGGAAGCGGCTGACCATCTGAAAAATTTCTTCGACTTCAGAATCTTTGAGCTGAATATTGAGCAGGCCATTTTTAATACTATTATTGTGATAGATATCTGCAAAAGCCGGGATCTCACCTTGTTTGGGTGCAATCACCGCCTTAAAACCGTATTGCATCACTGCCCAGACCGCATGTTCTCGTGAAGATCCACAACCAAAATTATTGCGTGTGACGAGTATTGAAGCCTTTTTAAACTCGGGTCGATTAAGTTCGAACTCTGGATTATCCGAACCATCATTAAGGTAGCGCCAATCAAAAAATAAACTTTCTCCGTATCCAGTACGGCGGATAGATTTTAAAAATTG
>JAUHYS010000330.1 GCA_030426445.1 bacterium | reverse complement strand
AACCCGAGGTCAACCAACCATGCACTGGCCATTCAGAGGGGGTCGCTGCCCAAAACGATAAGCTGTTTTCGTTGGCTTCATAAACGTCATTGACTCGAAGTTCTAAATCTAAAGCCAAGTCTTGCAGCTCATCTAATTTGAAAGAAACTTTATCAAAAAACCGTGCACCTAATGGCTGGTCTTTCCAGTGGGTCTCACCATTTCCCCAAATACTGGGAAGCTTTTCCACTTTTTCGATAAAAGCAGTGAGTTCTTCTTTAGGTTCGACAGGACCAATACCGACTTTAAGTTTACCGGTTTCGGTGCCAACTGAAGCTTCCATTTTTTCTGTAAATCGATCAATACGGGTTAAGCTGTTTTGGAGGGACTCAACTTTAGAAAGCAGCTCGGCTTTTTCCTGGCGAATCTTGACATAAGCATCCGTATAATTGCGGACACTTTCAGCTCGATAATAAAAGAAACCCCAGGTCATCACAATGCTAAAGACCACAAAAATGGCAAAAAAACCTGAGATCAAACGGAACTTGGTATCGGATAGGGTCATATGGCGCATTTTGGAGCGATTTGTCTGCTTACTTTGCCGATTAAAGATCCAATAGGCCATTAATAAAATCCTTATTTGAACTACATGAATTTGTAACGATGATAAATGAGTTATATAGTTTTATGTATTAAGTTATGTATTAAGCTGTATTCAGTTTATGAAGTCATAGGATAACAAAATATAAAAAGAAGTCAAGGTTGGCATGGAACCTTTAAAAAAATCACACTTAACCCATTGATAATGTTTGTTTTTTTAGAAAGCAATTTCTTTGATGCTTATTCGTCAAAATGCAGGATTATGACGGTAATATTATCATCTCCGCCCCGGCTGTTAGCGAGTTTGATCAGGTCTTCACAAGCTTCGGGTAAGTCATTATCAGAAACCGTTTTTTTAATTTCTTCGTCTTCAACTAAATTAGAAAGCCCATCTGAACATAGCAAAATTTTGTCATCCTGCTTGACCTGGTGAATGGTGATATCAATTTCGACATCTTCTTGATAGCCTACAGAGCGCGTAATAATATTTTTGAGTTTATGACCACGGGCATCGGCTTCACTGATGACGCCAGCTTTGATTTGTTCGCTGACCAGACTGTGGTCTTCGGTAAGTTGTTGAATATTTCCATCTCGAATCAAGTAAGCGCGAGAGTCTCCGACATTGGCAATGTAAAGACTGTGTCCATCCAACATGGTTGCCACTGTCGTGGTTCCCATGCCCTGGTATCTTTCGTCAGAAATGGCTTCTTGATAAATTCGGCGGCTAGCTTCCTGAATGGCATGACGGAGCTGGTCACCAATATCCGCATCCTGTGTGTTGACTCCGGTAATTTGCGTGACATCGGGGTCACTAATCAATCTTTCTATCCAAGCTTCCACGGTTTTAACCGCCAGCTTAGAAGCGTACTCGCCCCCTAAATGTCCTCCCATCCCATCGGCTACGATGTAGAGGCCAAGATCGCTGTTAATCAGGTAAGAGTCTTCATTTTGAAAACGCTTCATCCCTACATTGGACATGCCATAAGATTCAACTTTAACGGACATAACTTTAATATGATCTTAAGAAAAATTTAATTTTGGACAGCCCTCTAATACTATGAACCCAAGGACACATCCGTTAATACAACTTCTCACAAATAGATGAAAAAGGTAAAGCCAAAAAAGCCTTATTTTGCCATAAGTTTAATCTTTATGCTGCAAAGTTCCCCAACAATTGCTTAGCATGCTCCAAGGCCTGTGGCGTAATCTGGACTCCTGCTATCATGCGAGCGATTTCCTGCAAGCGTTTTTCGCCTTCCAGGAAAAAAATCTCTGAAACCGTCCGCTTATTTTGCACTTTTTTTGTCACAAAATAATGCCATTGGGCCTGTGAAGCAATTTGCGCTAAATGGGTGACGGCAAGTA
>JAUHYS010000065.1 GCA_030426445.1 bacterium | reverse complement strand
AAGGTAGCCCTTGCGATCTCCTTGATTGCTTCCTAATCCGATATAAGCCATTTCATGTTCTTGATACATGCTATCAATCCTGTTAAAGCTGGACAGTGATTGGCTTTGTTGAAAAATAACTTTTTTCCACTTTTTGGCTAGCAGCTCACATGCCGCTGCTAAGCCAAGCTAATGAAATTCTTATTATATTTTAGCTGACATAGATAAAAATTTCATTAAGCGCCGTTACAAAAAGCCATTTTTCAACAGGCCCTGATTAGCTTTTGTCAGCTTAAGGGGTATTGATAAGGAAGTCAATATCTGAGCTTAAGCTCTTTGAAGCAAAGTGATTTTTTATGAAAACTTATGATGCCATTATCCTGGGAGCTGGAGCAGCAGGGCTTTTTTGCGCTTGGCAAGCAGCCAAACGTGGCTTGAAGGTGCTAGTGATAGAAAAACAATCCCGCCCTGGTCTTAAAATTTTAATTTCTGGGGGAGGCCGTTGTAACTTTACAAATCGTGAAGTGACCGCTCGCCATTATGTTTCTCAAAATACACATTTTTGCAAATCCGCTTTAGCGCAGTTTAGTTCTAGAGATTTTATTCAACTAGTTGAAGAACATAAAATTCCCTATCATGAAAAACATTCCGGAAAATTGTTTTGTGACCATTCTTCTAAAGATATTTTAAATATGTTGTTAAAAGCTTGTGAAACGCTGGGTGTGGATTTAATTTATCAAGCTCAAGTTAAACAGGTCGAAAAAGCGGGTCAAAAATTTAGAGTCGCTTCTCAGGGTGAGCTATGGTGCGCTCCTAATTTAGTCGTTGCCACAGGGGGCCTTTCTTACCCTCGATTAGGAAGTAGCGATTTGGGTTATCGACTGGCTAAAAAATTTGATCATACAGTGATTGACCCCCGTCCTGCTTTAACGGCTTTGCTTTGGCCCGAATCCCAACGCATGCTGTGGAGCACTCTATCTGGTATCTCTTGTCCTGTAGTATTAAAGATACAAAAAACTTGTGTTAAAGATGAAATGCTCTTTACCCATCGAGGCCTTTCTGGCCCGGCGGTATTGCGTGCTTCCAATTATTGGCAGGTGGGAGTGCCCATTGAAGTTGATTTTTTACCCACACGAAACCTGGAAAAAGAACTTTTGCAAGCCAAAGCAGGCTCAGGTAATTCCCTGATAAAAAATTTTCTTGCTCAGTTTTTACCTAAGCGTCTGGCAGAATTTTTTTGTCAAGAGTTTCAATTTGATCAAAAACTCCAAAGCTTCTCTTCAAAACAAATCAAATCGATCAGTCAATTACTCCACCACTATATATTGCCTGACTGTGATTTAGCGGGTTACGAGTGGGCAGAAGTCACTTTGGGAGGAGTCGATACGCGGGCACTGTCTTCTCAGACAATGGAATCCCAGTTGGTTTCGGGTTTATATTTTATAGGAGAAGTCGTTGATGTAACAGGTGACTTAGGTGGTTATAACTTCCAATGGGCATGGTCCTCGGCCTTTGTTGCTGCGCAAAAACTGTCCATTCCAGTCACCAGTTAAGAGAGACTTTCCCTCATTTTTTTTCATAAAACTTCTTAAATTGCCCTATATCTTGTTGAATCGAGTTTAGAATAAAAAAAAATTACTTGAATAGTGACAGTAAGTTAAAACTAAAAGTCTATTTATAGCGTATTATGGCATAACTATTGCTTTAGTATATGATTAGTTAGTTAGTGCGGGATATTAAGTTTGTATAACACCCCCCTCCCTAAAGGTCTCTCAAGCGTAAGTTTGAGGGGCCTTATTTTTTTTGTTTTATTACCAATCCAATATATAGGCAAAAAAGAGTGGGGCTACTATGGTTGCATCCGATTCGATGATATATTTGGGTGTGTCTATCGCAAGCTTGCCCCAGGTGATTTTTTCATTGGGAACCGCTCCTGAATAGGAACCATAACTGGTTGTCGAATCACTGATTTGGCAAAAGTAAGCCCAAACTGGGACCTCTTTACCAATATCCTGAGTGATCATGGGAACCACGCATATAGGAAAATCCCCGGCAATACCTCCTCCAATTTGAAAAAAGCCAATGGGATGTTTTTTAGAGAGTTCTTCATACCAGTTTGCAAACTCAATCATATATTCAATTCCGCTGCGAATTGTCTGTGTGTTTTTGAGTTTGCCTTTAATTATATTTCCTGCAAACATGTTTCCTAATGTGGAGTCCTCCCAACCTGGAACGACTATAGGTAGATTTTTTTCACAAGCAGCTATGAGCCAGCTATTTTTGGGATCGATTTGATAATACGGCTCCAAAACTTTACTATGAATCAATTCGTATAAAAATTCGTGTGGAAAAGACCGACGTTTTTCCTTTTCTGCTTTTTGCCAAACCTCTAAGGCAGGATGTTCTAAGCGACGCATCGCTTCTTCCTCAGGAATACAAGTGTCGGTGACTCGATTGAGATGACGTTTTAGCAGAGCATCTTCTTGCTCTGGAGTGAGATCACGGTAGTTTGGGATGCGCTCATAAAACTCATGAGCAATCAAGTTATAGATGTCTTCTTCGAGGTTGGCTCCTGTGCAGCTAATGGCATGGACTTTATCTTGTCGAATCATTTCTGACAAAGATCGACCTAATTCTGCAGAGCTCATTGCACCCGCTAAGGTCACAAGCATTTTTCCATTATTATTGAGATGTTCCTGATAAGCAAAAGCAGAATCTTGCAAAGCTGCCGCATTAAAGTGACGAAAGTGCTCCTGAATAAACTGTTTAATGGGACCAGGCATTTTTTTCTCCTGCTAAAATTAAAGGCTTCCCACTTTTGGAAAACTTAGGGTGATTGTGAATGAGCTTTTCTTGTAAAGCTTAAGAGAATACTCTGTCAAGCTTTGGAAAATTCTTTTGGGTTCAGTCAATAATTTTTCTTGAACGGTTCCCTAAATAGTCTAAGAAATTTTCTTTTTCTTGTTTTACTCTTGTTTCTGGCCATTGAAGTGTTTTTTGTAAAAGCTCTAAAGTTCTAGGCAAGGCTGCTTTTGCTGCAGTTTGGTTCAAAAAAGTCAGACGCATTCTTCGGGCGAGGATATCCACAGGGTTGCTAGCAAGCTCATCGTTAATCGCATATAAAACTTCGGCTTCTAGATAGGGATAACCAGGGACCAGGCGTTTAATATATTTGCTGTTACCACTTTGCAAGACTTGGGGGGATTCTGTGCCATAAGAAGTGGCGAGATGTTTGGCGATATCTCTTTCAAGTTGAAATTGCTCCATGAGATTTTGCATGTAATCTAAGGTGTAATCTTTGGCACCTTTGAGAATAATATTTTCGGTTTGACAGTCATGTTGAGGAGAGAGGTTTCCTAGAGTAATGGCTTGATTAACGGCGTCTTCTCCCATTTTACGATAAGTCGTCCATTTTCCTCCAGTTAAAGTGATGAGTCCTGAGGAACTAATGTGGATAACATGATCGCGTGAAAGCTTCGCTGTGTCAGCTAAATGCGGATCGGAAACCAGCGGCCGTAGCCCTGACCACGAAGATAAAACATCTTTACGTGTTACAGGAATATTAAAATACTTGATGACATGCCGAAGTAAATATTCGATGTCAGCTTCACTAGCATGGGGATTGGATTCAATTTTTGCAGGATTATCAGTTGTTCCAACTAGAGTATGGCCTAACCATGGTAATAGAAAAAGCACACGTCCGTCTTCGGTCTCGGGAATAAGTAGACCCGTATCCGGTGGAGAAAAGCGTTTATCTAAAACAATATGAATTCCGCTACTGGCCCGTAATAGAGGGGTTGCCTTAGGGTTATCTAAAAATCGAATCTTATCGCAAAAAGGACCTGTTGCATTAATGACGACTTGAGCATGAATATTAAACTCTTCTTTTCCGTTAAGGTCTTTAGCTTGAGCACCCGTAATATGTGTTTGATTTTTTATTAATCCGTTGACTTCAATGTGATTGAGTGCTGTTGCACCACAGTCGATAGCGCTACGGATAAGGGTGACATTCATACGGGCGTCGTCAAATTGCCCATCATAATATAAAACCCCTCCTTTAAGTCCCTTTGCTTTTAACATTGGAAATCGTTGGAGAGCTTTTTTACGACTGAGGTATTTGCTTTTTCCTACACTGCGTTTTCCTGCTAGTCGGTCATACATTTTGAGGCCTGTCCAAAAATAGGGACCTCCAAAAAACGAATAAACTGGTGTGACCAAAGGGATCGGTCTAGAAAGATGAGGGGCAATTTTGAGTAAAGTAGCTCGCTCGTGTAGGGCGTCTTTGACGAGTTGGTATTGTTCTCGGCTGAATTGTTTGACCGCTAGCTCGAGATAGCGTACACCTCCATGGATGAGTTTGGTACTTCGACTGGAAGTGCCAGAAGCAAAGTCATCTCGCTCTACAAGTGCGACCTTTAAACCGCGCGAGGCTGCATCCAAAGCTGCCCCAGCACCGCTGGCGCCTCCTCCTATGATCAAGATATCAAATAAAGTCTCTTTTAAATTTTTGATTAACTGCGAACGCTTTAACATCTTGAGCTTTTCATATCGAGGCAGGGATAGTTTTGTAAAGAGAGAATTTTAAGGTAAAGATAGCACTATCACGAGAGATTAAAAAAGAGCCTCTTTCATTTTGATAAAAAATATTAAATAACTTCATATGCTTGAAATGTGCTTTCGAACATGTGTTCGTAAATACCAGGTTGCTATTGGCAGCTAATACTAGCTTTTTCTTTAAAGTTGGCCATGCATTGAGAGGTTGAATCGGGTCGGATTCTGACACGAGCAGAAGCACTTTTGCTTCCGTCAGGGCTTTTGACTGTGACTGTATAGTTTCCAACCGGAATTTTACCTCTACCTACGGGTGTGGCTTGCCCAGAAATAAATCCTGACATAAATACCTTACCCCAAGGCCGGGCATTGACTCGGATATTGCCAAACTTTTGTTCTGTTTTTTTAAGAGCCAGCAGGTAGCTGCTTTGAGTTTTTTTAGGGTCCAAATCAAGTTCTAAATATTTTGGGTCGTAGCCTTTCAGGCTAGCACTTACCGTAATTTTAGTTCCAGGAGGAAGAGGTGGAGTGTCAAGTTTTCCTTCGCCCTTTTTTTCTCCCCCAGGGTACTTTATAAATATATTTGCATGAACAGGTGTGACTGTAATTTCTGTTTTGACTGGTGCATAACTTTGTATAGTTTTCCAATTAGCAAAGGGCCCGATACTTGAAATCAAAATTTGCTTTGGCCAGTTCCTAAGTTGATGAATGGCTTGTAGCCAGGGGTCATTTTTAGCAACAAGGTTTTTTTGATTGTGATTCTTGATAGGTCTGGGTTCAAGATAAAACTTTTGAACAGCCCAGAAAAGACCTATGGAAGTTATAGCTAGTAAAAAAATGCTAATACTGTAACTGAGAAATCGAGAGCGTGAATTGGGTTTGGGAATGTGCTTCTTTCGTGAAGCTAACGTTCCATAACGTGAATTTGAAAGTAAAATATTCTCTTCGTTTAGATTTTTAGAAAGCGTACTTAGCTTTTTTTCTAACTCTGTTGCTGAATTCAAATCACCTAAAAGTTCATTAAAATAAGTCGCAAGTTCTTCAGAGTTTAATCTCCTGCCTTCGGGAAGGGTAGCTTCGAGTTCTTGGCTTAATAGATTGGCACTTTCATAGCGGTCTTCAGGCTTTTTCGAAAGGACTTTTCTAAGGATAGGTTCTATTCCTGGTAGCAGTTTTCTGCATTCCTCTTGAGATAAATTGATTTCCCCTTTTCTAATTTGGTTGAGGATTTGGATATCATTGTCTGCGGTAAAAAGTTTTTTATTAAATAATAATTCATAAAGTACAATACCCCAAGAAAATTGATCACTCCTTGGATCCAAAGGGCGCCCTAAAGCTTGTTCTGGTGACATGTAAGCAAACTTACCTTTAAGAACATTAGTTTGCGTTTCTGTTGTTCTGTTAGCTGCCTTTGCAATTCCAAAATCGGTGACTTTAACTTCGCCATGACGGCTGAGTAATATGTTTTGTGGGCTAACATCACGGTGGACAATACGAAGATTGCCCATTTCTGGCAATTGACGCTGGTGAGCGTAGTTAAGTCCTTGTAGGGCTTCTAACATGATACTAATAGCAACATCTTGAGGAAGTGGTAAGTTGAGTTCTTGAAGGCGGCGCAGTACTTTTCTTAAATCCCACCCGTCGACGAATTCCATTGCAATATAGTAAACTTCGTCGACACATCCCAGTTCATAAATTTGTACAATATTGGGATGGTTAAGGTGGACTAAGAGTTTGGCTTCATCCACGAGCATATTAATGAAGTCTTCACGTTGAGAATAAAATGGGAGAATGCGTTTGATGACGAGAGTTTTTTGAAAGTCACCTAATCCACGCAAGCTTGCTTTATAAATCTCTGCCATTCCCCCCACAGCGATTTTTTCATGCAGGGAATAACGACCAAATTGAATTGCAAATCTTTCCATAATAGAGAAGGGTAGCCTAGCAGTCTTAACAAAGTGAATCAAGTGGCATTATAACGGTATTATTGTGGAGTAAAGGGTTGAAGAAGGTTTTGTTTAATCTTCGGGGGCAATTAATTTGCTAGTATAAGGGTTGGGATAGACGCGCTTATTAAAAATTTTTTTAGTGGTCGCCTTGCGTGCAAAGTGGCGGCGATGGGATTCCTCAATCATGGCTACTCTTATCGAAGCTGCGTAGTATTTAAGCGTCGTACTTGCCTTTTCGTTTTTTTCGGCCTTTCGCAAAAAATGACAGATAGGTTCGACGGGGTAATCCATCATTGCCATCATACGCCCACAAAAAACATCGGCCGAGGCTTCTTCTTCACGGCGTAATTCAAAAATTTGCTCCCAATTAAGATGGTCAAGGTTACTTTGATGAGACAAGTGAGAGATAAGGTGGCCCCATTCGTGAGCCATGACACCAGCCAATAGGGCTTCGTTATTTTGATATGAACGTAAAAAGTCGACACCCAGGTAAAGGTTGCCTTTATCGTCTACCGAGCCGATGGTATTTCTTGCTAAAACGATTTTTTTACAATCTTTTCCAGAAAAGCGTTTTAATTTACGGCGGATTTTTTGTAGCATACCATAATGAGCTAATAGAGGAAGTAGGTCCGGATGGTCGGCTTCTCGTTCAATAACAGGAGGGGTTTCTCCTAGTGTTTTAGGGGCAGCTTTTCCTTCTGTTTTTGTACTTCCACTAGAGCGATTTAACCAGGTGGGCATGCGACCCAATTGACTTTCAATCTTATTGACCATAATTGCAGCATATAATACATCGATTCCATTGCGCAACATTAGAATCAATAAGTAAAAGGATCTTAGTTGTATGAATAAAAAAGTTTTTTTGTTTTTTATTGCTTTTAACGGGCTGGTACTAATGCTTTGCGGTAAGACTTTTGCAAGTGCTATTGATCAAGTTAAACAATTTGAGAGTTTACAAGATTCACAAAGGTCAGAAACGCGTTTTGCAGACTACTATAAAAAACTTAAACAAAACCCGCATGATCTTGCGGTACACCTTGCATTGGGTCAGCTTTATGCAGAAAAGCAACTTTATGAGTTAGCTTTGATATCATATCGTCGGGCCCTTGGTTTAAATCCTCAATATGCCGAAGCTCATTATCAAATGTCTATAGTATATAAACAATTAAAACTAAAAGATTTAGAAAAAGCTGAATTGCAAAATGCGGTTATCAAAGCCCCACAGCAGGATAAGTATCATTACCATTTGGGTGTTCTCTATATGAAAGAAAGTCACTATGATTTTAAGCTTGCAAAAGCAGAGTACAAAGCTTTAAAAAAGTTAAGTTCACCTTTAGCGCAAAAATTAGGCAAGATTATGGGTCTTGAAGATTAAATTATGATTTTTAACATCAAGATAAATAAAAAAGTTGAGGGGCAATATGAAAAAAAAAATTAGAGAATATCTTTGTAAGACTTTATTTTTAGTCACTTTATTTCTCATTCCTCAGTTAGCAGTTGCTCAAAGTTACGAAACAGATATTTCTTTAAACCCAGAAGTTAAGAATTTAGTTGAAATTGAAACAAACCTTAACAAGCGTTTGGAAAAATTAGTTCGCAATCTACAAAATTTAGCCAATATGACCGAAAAAGGAGATTACCTTCAAGCACGTCGTTTGCTACTGGAGATGAAAAAAAATATTGATCATGCTGAGCGTGCCGTAGCCAATCAAAAATCTTTAACTTCTTTAAAAAAGTTTTTAAAGTCTCTGGAAAATGATCTAAGGACGACAAATCGTGCTTTGATGAAATCGAATAAAAAAAAGGCGCTAGATGCCTTGACCGATGCTTACCGTCGTGCTCAAGCCCTAAAGGATGCAGATAGCCCTGTTTTTAAACTCACTTCTGCTGAGATTGCACTTAACCAGGCTTCACAGCTTATTTCCGGTAAAGATTATCAAAACGCAGCGCTTTATTTAGAACAGGCAATCAACTATATTACAGAAATCCAGACTTCGGGTCCCATCAATACTCAACAGCTTAATCAACTTAAAAGCGATATCATTGTGACACACCAGCAGGTTGTACTAGGAAAACTAGAAGATGAAAAAGCTTTGGGTCGTTTCGTACCAGGGCTTGAAGCCGCTCGTTATAACACCATTCACAGTTATTATGACATTTGGAGTCGAAGTGATGAGCCTTGGCGTCGTTACTAGTTTTTAACCTTTTAATCATATCCCAATTTTCATGAGACAGATCGCAAGCTTTTCAAATTATTCTCAAGCAAAAAAAATTGGGGAATATCTTTATATTAAAAAAATTGATAATCAATTGCGTCAAGAAGACAAAGAGTGGCATTTATGGATTTATGATGACGACCAAATTGAAGCCGCACAACAAATTCTTGATGCGTTTTACCGTCAGCCCCATGACAAAGTTTATAATAAGTCTGAAGAAGCTCGTGTTAAACTCCGCCATGAAAATCGAGAAGAAAAACGTGCTCGGAATCGTTTTGTTGATGTTAGAACGCATTGGCATCGCCAGAGTATCCAAACGGCCTATTTTACTTGGGGATTGATTTTAACTTCGGTAGCATTCAGCTTATTCTCTCAACTCGGTGAGAATCGACAATTGATTTCGCATTTTTTAACAGTCTTTCCTTTGATTGAAAAGGGCCAGATCTGGCGTCTCATCACGCCTATATTTATTCATTTTGGTATTCTTCACTTACTCTTTAATATGTTGTGGTTAAAAGATTTAGGGGCGATGGTCGAAACTAAGCAGAGTTTTTGGTTTTTGATCATTTTTGTCTTAATTATTGGGGTAGCTTCAAATGTAGGTCAATATTTAAGAAGTGGACCCTATTTTGGTGGGATGTCCGGGGTAGTCTATGGCTTGTTAGGTTATGTTTGGATCCGAGGTAAATACGATCCTAAAAGTGGTCTTTTTTTACACCCTAGTACAGTCAATATGATGATAATTTGGTTTTTTGTTTGTTTAGTGGGAATTATTCCTAATATTGCAAACACTGCTCATGCGGTTGGGCTTGTAGGT